>JANOPU010000282.1:0-24848 GCA_031422055.1 Ferruginibacter sp. | reverse complement strand
TAAATCTGTGAATCTGTGGCAATAAATAATTTTGAATGAATGAACCAGTAGTAAGCTGCGAGGTATCTAAAAATAAAAATAAAATTGCCACAGACCTATCTGCCGATAGGCAGGTTCGCTGATTAGTTTTTTTATTTTATTAAATCTGTGAATCTGTGGCAATAAATATTTCATTCCCCATACAGCAAAGCTGCGAGGAATTCTTGTGATAAAAAGCAAAAAATGAGAAGTGTCACAGTTTAAAAATTGTTGTCATTGCGAGGAACCTGATTGTCGTCATTGCGAGGCACGAAGCAATCTAAATTATTAGTACTATTCAGGTCAGATTGCTTCGTTCCTCGCAATGACGTATTATTCGTTCCTCACAATGATGTATTATTCGTTCCTCGCAATGACGTATTAATTTAAATTAAAAATGATACAATACAGAAATTAAAGAAATATTTTTTATTCAATAACAATTACTATTTTAGATTTCTTTACTTACATATTAAGTTTCAATGAGTAAATTAACTGATAAACTAAAAAATATACGATTGGTCAGGGCCATTGTGTATGCAATTGTGGGGTCAGTTTCTTATCCCGGGTTGGCTATTATCAATAAATTAAAAATTGAAGGCACAGAACATATAGAAGGACTTCCAAAAAAAAATGTTTTATTTGTCAGCAACCACCAGACCTATTTTGCTGAAGTCATTGCCTTTCTTCATATTTTTTGTGCGGTTAAATGGAGAAAAAAAAACCGGCTTGGTATCCCCTATTATTTATTGAATCCTTTTACGAGTGTATTTTTTGTTTCGGCTGCTGAAACAATGAAAGAGAACTGGGTAACCCGTTTATTTGAACTGGCAGGTTCTATCACGGTAAAAAGAACCTGGAATGAGGGAAGTAAAGAAGTGCGGCAGGGTTTAGATGTATCAGATACCCGAAAAATAGACCGGGTTTTGAAAAGCAGTTGGGTCATTAATTTCCCACAGGGAACCACCAAATCATTTGCCCCCGGAAGAAAAGGAACCGTTCTTTTGATCAAACAAAATAAACCCATCGTAATTCCCATTGTTATCTCAGGCTTCAATGTTGCATTTGATAAAAAAGGTCTGAAAATAATGAAGAGCGGTACTATGCTTTCGGTAAAGTTTAAAGAACCGTTGGTGATTGATTACAATGCAGGTAATGATGAAATGATGGAAACGATCATGCTGGCCATCGGGCAAAGTAAAACACAGGAGAAAGGGAATAAGGAATAAGGAAGTTGAAATAAGAAATAAGGAAGTAGGTTACCATTGTGCTGTATTTTACTTTCTTACTCTTTATTTTTTATTCCTTATTTCTTATTATCATTACGCCGGTCAATAAACTTAATAACCTTTCTCCCCGCTTCAGGCATTTGCATTTTTTGAATTTCTTCGGCGTTTATGTATTTCACATGCGGACTAACCCTTAACCTGGCCTGCAAATTTGCCCTGATCTTACGGTTACATTCTTCCGAAAAGTCTGCAGGTAATATATAGATCAGCACTTCATCTGTTCCCATTTCATTTGAATATACCTCTGCTACAAAATCAAGCACATCTTCCATTTCATTCAATATATCAAAGAGTGCAGGAGGATATAAAGTAGTTCCTTTATATTTTATCATTTGCTTTTTCCGCCCAACAACCGGAGACAATCTTTTACTGGTTCGCCCACAGGCACAAGGCTCATCAAAATACATACAGATATCCCCTGTTTTATACCGAAGCAATGGCATACCTTCTACACCTAAGGTGGTAATAGTTACTTCACCCGGCTGGCCGGCTCCAACAGGCTGATCGTTCTCATCCAGCATTTCCAGGATGATCAAGTCAGGTTGCATATGCCCGCCTTTAAACTCACGGCACTCCGTAAAGGCTGTTTGCATTTCTGTAGATGCATAGGTTGAATACAATTTGATATCCCAAGCATCCGTAATTTTTTTACCAAGTATGCTTAAGGTAAAATCGGTATTACGAATGTTTTCACCAATACAAATTGCTTTTTTTACCGAAGTTTTATTGATGTCGATCTGATGCTCTCTGGCATACTGTATCAGTTTAAGAATAAAAGAAGGCACTGCAACGATGGCAGTTGGTTTCAATCGAAGGATAGTATCCCATTGCAATGATGGAACACCCGGGCCCAGACGGATAATACCTGCACCCATTTTTCGTATGCCCGAATAATAAGCCATACCGGCCATGAACTGGCGATCCAGCGTAAGCATAAGTTGGTAAACATCTTCAGGGGTTCCATCCGAACAGGTAAAAGATGAATATTCATTGTAGGTTAACCTGTCGAGGTCATTTTCTGTAAGAGCGATCGTTACCGGTTTTCCCAAAGTACCGGAAGTAGAACTGTATTCAATGATCTTATCGCGGCTTACACATAAAAAATCATCGTTACGTTCCTGAAGGTGTTCCTTATAAGTAACCGGTATTTTTTGAAGATCTTTTAATGTTTTAATATCTGCAGGCCGTATATTATTGGCAGCAAACAACGCTTTATAAAAGGGAGAATGCTGATCAAGATAAGTAAGCAGTTCATGCAGTTTTTGCTCCTGCATAGCCTGAATGATATCTTTTGGCTGATAGGCCGTTTCAGAAGTATACATCATCAGTTTTCAATTATTACTACAGCAGTTGCCATGGTTTTTAAATGTGATAGTGAAACAGATATCTTTCCCAGTTTCATTTCTTCAACAGTTACAGCAGTAATTCCTGAAAAAGATATTTCCGGTTTACCGTTTTCATTGTTGATTATTTCAACCTCATTAAAAGCGGTACCGTTTCTCCAACCGGTACCCAACGCTTTAAAGAAAGCCTCTTTTGCTGCAAAACGGGCAGCATAGTGTTCATATTTATTGGTCATCTGTTCGCAATAATCAATTTCTCTTTTAGAAAATACCAATTCCTTAAAACCGGCCTTTTTACCGATCTTCTCTGCTACACGTTCTACTTCTATAAGATCAATGCCGATACCGAAAATCATGTAGATTATTTTTAAATTTTAAGACTTGCATACGTTTGACCTCACCCCTACCCCTCTCCTAAGGAGAGGGACATAGAACTTGGTTTTATTTACTTTGTTTCTATTTTTTTTATTTGCTCTTTAATATGATCTTCTTCTTTCTTTGTTGCAATAACTTTTGTAAGTGCTTGTTGATAAAAACGTAATGCTTTTGTATAATTTTTTTGTTTGTACAAGTAATCAGCTGCCAGCACATACGCATTGTAAAAATTCGGATTGCTCGATACCAGGCTATCAGCATCGATCTTATCGCCATCAATAATACGTTGTTTAAATTTTCGATATTTTTCAAAATTTTTAAAATCTGTTGTTAATAAAAATGGATCCGGTGCAATTGTAAGGCTTGAATCAGCGATTTCAGTATCCTGTTTTAATCCGTTCATTGCAAAGATCTTTTTCAGGTCATACGCTATGTATTGACCCAATTGCCAGGGAGCAGTAGAAACCCAAACGATCCTTTTCTGAGGCTCAAACACAATAGAATGATGTGCGATCAACTGGTTAATGGCTTTTTCATTACCATCACCAATATCAACATCGTGTAAGCCTTTTCGGTCTCTTAAAATATTGATCGTTTTTTGAACGGTATTTTTTCCATTTTTATTCAACAATTCCATTAATCTTTCATAACGGTATGGAGAAGCGCTTTCTTTCATTTGTTCCATGTTCTTCTTTGAGTTAACCAATCCTTTGCTTTGAAAATGATTGGCACACACGATGTAATTATTGTGCGGATCATACACATCCAATGCATCGGGTGTTTTTTCAATGATAACCGCTTTATTATCTGCTGCAGATGCTACCAGGAACGATTCTGAAACAAACATTTTTCTCTTTTTTGCAATGGCAATTGCCTCATTGATATTTTTTGCATATTGTAATATTTCGCGTGTTACCAATGATACCGGCGTTGCCGAACCTAACGGATAATCCGATTTGGCAGCATTGATGGTTACAGATAACCCTTCTTCATTCATACCCGAAACGGCACCAATAAAACCACCCCAGGTAACGGTCATGAATTTATGGCCTTGTGTTGGATTAAAAAAAGCAACGATCTTATCGTCTGCAAATTTATCGCCTACATAAAAATCAAAATTACGGCCAATGATCATAGTGCTGTCTGCAGATTGATCATTCCAGGTACCAAAAGATGTGCAACCCACCAACGCCAGGTTTTGCAGGGCATGACCAATATCATGAGCAGCATGATAATTCAATATGCGCTGGTAATTCGTACCCAGATATTGATATTTTTCAGAAGCAGATTCAGATATTCCAAAAATCTCATCCCGGTATTCTTCTCTTATATTCTTTCCAAGATCCCTGTTAAACCAACCTATCAGGTATTTCAGGTAATTCCTTTTAAAAGCTGAAGGAACCATTTTATTGATCTGTTCACTGAAATGATCTTCCTGCCTTACCACAAGTTCTTTGGTAAGTTTTCCATTGATCACTCCGCTTTCAAAAGGATCTCCTTTTACATATAATTCATACAAGCCACTTTTACTATGCCTGAACCAGCTCTCCTTTAAAGTGTAAAAACCTTTGCTGCTTTCTGTTCGCTGAAATTGTAAACTGCTCTTATCAGATACTTTTGGATTTGGTACTTTTGATACCTGTACCATATAGATGACAGTAATAATTATCAGCAGAAAGATAAATCCCAGCAAGTATAAAAGCCGATTCCAGATTTTTTTTCTTTTAAGCATTTCTTACTTTTTCAATAATACTTTCATTTCCCATAAATGCAATGCAGGTTACTATTCCACTCATTGCAGCTCCGAGAATACCATGCAAATTAAGGTTTTGACCAGTTAAATAAAGGTTAGGTAATTTGGTGCGGGGCGATATAAAAGTTTTTAACGGGTTCCTGTAATCTTTCACAATCCCATACATTGACCCGTCATCATTACCGATATAATCACGGTAAGAAAGTGGAGTTGCGGTATAATAGGATTGTATACAACCTTTTAATGCCGGAAATTTTTCGGCTACCTCGTTTATCAACAATTCCGCCTTACGCTTTTTGAATGCTTCATAAGCTTCTCCCCTGTTATTCTCTGTAGAAACAGTATTAAAAGTATTTTCCCATTGTTTCACTTCATCATATTTCATATAAGTAAGTATGGTCATTGACTCGGCATATTCATCCGACCTGGAAGAAGCAGAACAAAATATTGCATAACAAAGTGGCCAGTTTTCTTCTGTATGATCAACCAGATTCCATACATGGCCTTCTTTGTGATAATAATAATTATGTTTTAAATACTTAAATGAATCTTTTTTGAAAACAATATTAATTACAAATCCGCCGATTGAGTTTTCGAGGTTCTTTACCCTGTTTCGATATGCATTCTTTATGAGGTCGGTTTCTGTCATCGCTAAAGTCTGAACCGGGTGCATATTGGAAATAAAATTCTTTCCAAAAACCTTTGATCCATCAGCCAGTTCAACAGCACTTACTTTACCCTCATCAACAATTATCTTTTTAACTTCACTATTCCTTTTAATAACACTTCCATGTTTACGGATATTCTCTACCATATATTTACCGATTACTGAACCCCCGTCGATACATTTCCAGGAACTTTCAATATAACTGTTCAGTATCATCGCATGAACATAGAAAGGTGTTTTATCTGATTGGAGGACATAGAGCATATTATTACCTGCCAGTACCGATTGTAATTTTTTATCTGTAGTAACCGATTCAATAAAAGCACGGGTATCAATTTCCAATACTGTGGTTTTTTCATTGATATCACCACCTGACCTTAAATTATATAAGGGGAATTTATTGCAGACCTCTTTGATCTTATCGCAATACAACCTGAGCCCTTTTTCTTCAGCAGGAAAATCTTTAAGTAAATGTTGAATAAAATTCTCATACCCTTGTGCAAAAACATATTCTTGAACGTCATTTTCTATAATGATCTTGTCAAATACATCTTCATCATATTGTTGCAATTTCAATCTATCCATGATGCCGAGGTATTTGAATAACTGGTAAAGATTTTGCCCTTTTCCCAACCCTCCCAGGTAATGGACACCAGAATCAAAGATCACTTTATCACGCACATATGTTTGTAATGATCCGCCTATCTGACGGTTCTTCTCCAAAACACATACTTTATAGCCTTCCTTGCTTAATATATCTGCACAAACAAGCCCTCCCATTCCGCTGCCAATAATTACTATATCAAAATTGTCCATATTTTATTGCTCTTGACTTTTTCCAAGTACAAAAATAGTATTGGATGTTAATGTTGAATCGCGAATTTCCCTGCATTCCAGATTATGCAAAACAGCTTTATCTCTAACCATTCTTCCTGATAAAAATGATAGCCCTTTTTCAGTCGTTTTATTAAACTTAAAAAGCTTTGTAGAGAAAAATTCTGTCAGTTGGGTTTTTTTATGCTTATCGATCACATCTTTATCTCCATCTCTAATGATAACAATTCCACCCGGATTAAGTTGAGTAATACATTTCTCTAATACAAGGTCCTGTTCGCCCGGTTGCAGGTAATGAAGTATATCTGCAAGAATAATTGCATCATATTTTTCAAAGCTAAAATTTAATATATCTGAATGCACAAAATTTATGGCTGTTGTTTTGCTGAAACAATGATTAGCCGTTTCAATTTTTTCTTCATCATAATCAATCCCTGTTATTTCTCGCTTATTTGAAACGAAATATAACATATAAGACATAAAACCAAAACCACAACCAATATCAAGTATTTTCCCTTGCCGAGGCACCAATTCATGAAAGATTGTATAATTATTTTCAAGCTTTGTTTTAATTCTCATATACCATTCCAGCAAAGGACCTTTATACAGGTAATTGTAAATTAATTTTTCTCTGTAATAAGCGGGTTGTTCAATTTCGGTTCTTAGTGCATTAAATTCACTTCTGAAATAACGGCCAATGTTTTTTGTTCTTTCTACATACCCATTTCCAAATTGTTCATCAACAGGTTTTATCCTAGTTAAAAACTTAAGGGTAACCTGGCCGTTTTTTAGTAAAGCATCTTTTTTAGTTAGTGTATAATTTGTTCCATGTATCATAACAGGCAAGATATCAATACCAAGTTTTTCAGCAAGGTAAAAAGCACCTTTATGAAAACGTTTTACCGTACCATCTTCTGACCGCGTGCCTTCAGGGAATATGACCAATGAATAACCATGCTTAACCCTATCGGTGATCTGATCCATTTTCTGATCAACCTGTTCGGCAGGAAAATAATCAGCCATTCGTATCACCGGACCAAAGAAAGGAGCATTCCATTTCTTATCATTGGTAAACATTAAGATCTTAGGATGCAGCCTGATCAGTGGTACGATATCTAATGATGACTGATGATTGCAGATAATAACGGCAGGCCTCGACAAGTCTTCGTTTAAAGGATTAATGATCTTCTTTTTTACATTGCCCATGATGTACATTAAAAACCAACAGGCTTTTGAAAGTAATAAATGGTAAAAGTATTTTCCTTTTTCTTTTACTTGTAAGCTTACAAAAATTCTTCCCAACATCGTAAAGAAAATACTGACGGATATGAATAAAGAAAATGCAAATGCAGATTTAAGAAAACTGGTTAAGGTCCATGGGAATAATTTTCGTTGAATCCTGTTCTTAATTAATACATTGAAGAAAAAAGGAATTAAGATCTGCGACATGATGACAACACAAATAATTCCAACAATAGAAATGACTGCAATTGATTTTAATGCAGGATGTTTTGCAAATATCAAAACACCTAACCCGGCAATGGTAGTAATGGCTGATAAAAGTATCGAAGATTTGAAAGAAGATATATTCTTCTTTCCTGTTTTATATTCCTGCAACAATCCATTCATAATAAAAAGGCTGTAATCATCGCCTAATCCAAAGATCAATGCAGAAATGATAATATTAATAATATTGAATTGTATACCTGCCATTCCCATAATACCCAGTATCCATATCCAGCTGATGAACATTGGTATGAATGAAACCAACGTCAATTCAATACGCCCATACATGATCAATAAAACAAAAAACACCAATAAAGATGTCATTAAAGCGATTTTTGTAAAATCATCATTGATGATCTGAACAAACTTATTTGTCAGATACTGTTTATCAAGTACTGTTATGCTTGGTTCATTTTCAAAAACGCTGTAAACAATTTGCTTATGTTCCGGAGAAACTTTTATTAATGTTACTACTGTTGTCTTTTCAGTTTTTTCAGTAATATAATCGTCCAGGAAAATTTTTCTAATATCAGCCATCGTTTCACTGTTTGCCGGTTGAAAATCTTTTTCAAGCATGATCTTAAACTGATCAAAAGCAGTTGTACTGAATTTTAACGCAACGCCTTCCTTATTAAGAGTTTTAAACAGTAAAGCTTTCTTTTCTATTGTCCAATACTTTTTCCAGGTATCGATTCTCGTTTTTTGCAAAGAATCGGAAATGATCAGAGATGAAACTCCTGAATATTTTTTTACAATATTTTTTGATTCGAGTATTTGGATCTTTACAGCAAGTTTTTCATTGTTGATAAGTGCTTCATTCAGATTCTTTCCTTCAGTAACTATATATACAGACTGAAGTGCATATTGATTAATATTATTCAGGTCTTTTTCTGCTTGCTTTAACTTGCCCGACATGAAGTTCATCTTATTCAGGTCAGATTCAAAGCCAACTTTTGTTGCCCAATAGCCGAAAAGGATCGTTAAAAGCAGAATAATTATTACCAGGTATTTATTATATTCCGGACGGTATGCAGCTATTTTATCAATAAAAGAAAGCGTTCTTATTTTAAAGGTTGCCTGTTCATTTTTAGATGCAATAAAATGTGGCAGAAAGATCAAAGAACTAATGGAAGCACCGATTAAACTGAATGCTGCAAATAAACCCAGGTCTTTCAACATCTCTGATTCTACAAATTCCAGGCAAAGGAATCCACCAATGGTAGTAAAACTTCCAACCGTCATTGGTATAGCAAGATCTTTAATTAATTGATGTATATTTTTAGTATGCCTGTAATGATTAAAAACATGCAGTGAATAATTAACTGCTATTCCCAATACTACAGATCCTGTTCCCAGTGCAATCACAGAAATGCTGCCTTTGATGAAATAAATAGCTGCCAATGAAAATAATGCTCCGAAAATAACAGGGATCAGAATGATAAAAGGTGCTCTTTTCTTTCTAAAATAAATTCCAAGGAAAACAATGATAAACAGAACGGTTATTCCTTGTGTTAGCAGGGTATCTTTTCTTAACTGCATTGCATTTCCTACTGATACAGCTGTTGCACCAAAATAGGATGCAGTGATATTTTTATGATCGGTTTTACTAAGGTTTTGAATGATGCTGTCGAGTCCCTGAAGCAACCATGCATTCTTACCGGTATTATTTGGGGGAAAAGCAGGAGTAATAAATATTAAAAGATTTTTTTGATCTTTCGTAACAACATAGTTATCATATAATTCAAAATTTTCGTCGTATTGTAATTGTTGTAATTTTTTTAATCCAAGAAAACTAATCCCTACAGGATCATTACTGATCATATTTTTTAATGCAATGCCTGCCGGTGAAGTCAACGTTCTGAAATTCTGTTCAAGCGTTTCTTTAAGTTTTGCCGGGGTTATAAGCGTATCAATAGAACGATAATCTTTTTCATCAAGATAGATGGGCAAATGATTACTAATGGTATTGTATAGTTCCATTGCAAGGCCATCATCTACCTTGTCATTTATTTTAAGGATATAAGGGGTCAGTTTTTCCTGCAATTTTTCTACAAAGGCATTTGTATAAGCAACCAGGCTGTCGGGTTCTGCAACGGCTGATGTATCTTTTTGAGATACGGTAACCACCAGCCTATCCATGAATTTAGAATTTTGAAAAACCTCATTGAGTTTTTCTATCTTTTTATCTTTCGGTAAAATTTTGGATATATCTTCTTCAAATTTAACCTGACTGGCAAAATAGCCTGTTAGCAAAAAACTAAAAGCAAACACAATAAAAAAAGCCGGTCGGTTTTTTTCAAAATAATTATATATACGAATTAATATTTTCTCCATGTAAACGATGCTTATAAGGCAGAAACTGGCTTTTTAGTAAACAGTTTTAATAATACGAAAGTGAGTATCCCGAAAAAAATACCTGCCAGAATTGCCAGGGTAATACTACCGTAAATATATTGTTGTAAATTCTTTTTAACAGAATCCAATGTAATAGATCTGCTAAAATCAATTTGCATAGCATTATTACCCATCCAAAAAGCCCCGGCTTTGTAGCTTCCAAAAATAATAAATGGTATCATAGGTGGAATGCTGATATTGGCAGCAATAATTACCAATACCTTGTTTAGCCTAAATAATATTGCCAAAAAAATAGCTGCAACCAACTGAAATCCCCAGATTGGAATTATACCCATGAATACACCGAAGGCAATTGAAAAAGATTTCAGTTGTATAGAATGTTCTTGATTATAAAGTTGTTCATTCAACCGCTGCTTAAAATCTTTTTTAATAAAGATGCTTCGTAAAATATCCCTGGGCTTTATGTATAGGAATGTGATCAATACAAGTACTGTATTCAAAACACCAATTCTGAAAAAATCTTTATATGGCCTGAAATGAGAAATACGTTCTTCTTTTGGGGCATAATAAACAGAAACAGGAACTGATATAACACTTATCCCTTTCCATGCTGCCCTTACAAGTACTTCTATTTCAAATTCATATTTCCTTGTAAAAAAATGCACTCCTTTGATCGCTTTCAATGGATATAACCTGAAGCCCGATTGAGTATCAGGTAAAATGATACCAGTTTCTACTTTAAACCAAAAATTAGAAACCCCGTTACCAAAATTGCTTCCACCAGGCACAGAAGCCTGATTCATATTCCTGGCACCTATGATTATGGCATGTTGCGCTGACTTCAGTTTTTCTAAAAAAACCGGCAAGTCTTTTGCAAAATGTTGTCCGTCGGAATCGATACTGATGGCATATTGATAACCCTTATCAATGGCATAAGCAAATGCTTTTCGAAGTGCCCAGCCTTTTCCAACATTTCTTTCATAACTGATCATTTCTACATAAGGAAAAGATTCTATGATAGATTTTGTCCTGTCTGTAGAACCGTCATTTACTACAATGATATTATTACAGTATGCTTTTACATCTTCAATTACTCCAGAAAGAGAAGATTCATTGTTATAAGTTGGGATAATAACACAAACTTGAAGTAGTTCAAATTGCTCTTTGCAGGTCATTGATACGGTCATTAATAATTTTAGTTGTCATGTATAAAAAATGCAAAAGAGATTGTTTTTCAGTGTAAAATTAGTCTAAAATAAATACTTATTCAGTATAGGAACCAAGCCTGACTTTTAAAAAAATATAAAAGGGAAATGAAAACATACTCTCATGCCCACTCATTAACTTGAAATAATTTCAAATTGCCACAGGTTCACAGATTTAATACAATAAAAAAAATCTAATCTGTGAACCTGCCTGTCGGCAGACAAGTCTGTGGTAATAAATATTTCATTCACCCTGCTGTAAATCTGTGAGGAATTCTTTTGATTAAAATAATTCATCATTAATTTATGAACCTGCCTTTCGCAGATAGGTCAGTGACAATAATTTAGGTCAACTTTCAGTAAGGGAATATTTTTAATGCATTTTCAGAAGTAGTTACTGCAACTTCTTTAACAGTTATTTCTTTTACTTCAGCAATTTTTTCAGCAATGTAAGTAAGGTAACTGCTTTCATTTCTTTTTCCCCTGAAAGGAACAGGTGTTAGATATGGTGAATCTGTTTCAAGAACAATGTGTTTAAGGTCAATTTGTTTGATCACATCAGCCAGTCCGCTTTTTTTATAGGTAACCACACCACCAATACCCAAATAGAAACCAAGGTCAATTATCTGATTGGCTTCTTCAAGGGTTCCGCCAAAGCAATGAAAGATGCCATTAACCTTCCCTTTATGTCGCTTAACCACGTCAATCGTTTCTTGCATGGCATTCCTTGTGTGAATAACTATGGGAAGTTCATAAGATATAGCCAGTTCAATTTGTTTCTCAAAAACCTCATACTGTTCATTTATAAAAGTTTTATCCCAGAAAAAATCCAGGCCGATCTCTCCTATGGCTGCAAATTTTCTTTTTGACAACCAATCATTAACAAGTTCAAGTTCATTTTCATAATTAATTTTCACAGAACAAGGGTGTAATCCCATCATTGATAATAACTTATCTGGATACTTTGCTTCCAGTTCCAACATGGCGGTTGTAGTAGAACTGTCAATAGCGGGTAAATAAAATCTTTCCACACCTGAAATATTTGCACGGTTAATTACGCCTTCAATATCCAATTCAAAATCTTCCAGGTATAAATGGCAATGAGTATCAATCAACATATAAACAGATTTTTTGTAGAATAAAAACTACATCATCTTTCCTAAGGTATATCAGTTACAGAATTTTTAATCTTAATAAAATAAAAAAGTTGTGATTATTCATACAATAATGTAATTTCATAAAAGTTTTCATAGGGTACGGATTAAAAACGGGCCAGGGTTTCTACCCAGGCCCACATTTTTTAAATCATTTCATACACTTATCTTCTCAAAACGAAAACCTTTTCCGCTAAAATATTTTAAACAACCACTCAATGCATAACGCATACGGATATTGGCTTTTTCACTGTCATGAAAAACAACTATAGAACCTGGTTCAGTATTGTTTAAAACATTTTTCAGGCATTTTTCAGGGCTCAGTTTTTCATCAAAATCACCGCTTAATACAGTCCACATGATTGTTTTGAGGTTAAACCGTATAGCAGATAATTGGCTGAGCTGAAATCTTTTTATTCTTCCATAAGGCGGGCGGAACAAATTGCTGTCAATGTATTTTTTTGCCTCAGCGATATCATCTAAATATGCAGCATCCTCCGTTTTCCATCCGTTAAGGTGATTAAAACTATGGTTCGCTACCGCATGGCCTTCATCAATGATCCTTTTATAAACATCCGGATATGCCAGTACATTTTTGCCGATACAGAAAAAACTGGCTTTGGCATTGTATTTTAATAATTCGTCTAATACAAAAGGGGTAATAGTTGGATGTGGCCCGTCATCAAAACTCAAATAAATTATTTTTTCATTTACGGGCATAACCCAGGTACATTGATTATATAAACCTGTAAGCCAACCCGGAGTTTTTACAAAGTAAAACATAGGGCAATTTAACCCAGATTTTGCAGTTGAATTCTATTAAGAGAAAAAAATGCTTCAAACACAGGCATTTGCTCCATTTTTTGATCTCTACCTAGTTCAAATTGGTAAATTGAATATCATACACGTAAAAAGAGGCGACCTTTTGCAAGGCCACCTCTTTTTAATAAATTAATACAATTAATATGGTCTTATAAATGTTCTAACCACTCCATTAGCTCCTGTCCAAACCAATTTAAAATAATAAGGCACTCCGATTCCAGGGCAAGATGTAGCATTGCCGGTTGCATCCAAACCAAATGTAACAACTGCTGTAGCATTTAATCTTTGATGAGAAACCTGTCCGCTTACTAACCTGAAATTACAATCCTGACGGATAACCATTGGCTGAGAAATAACTGTTACAAAATTATTTCCAAAACGATTGACTCCCCACTCTGAAATATTGGTTGTTGTACCATCTGTATGAATACCAATTGTTGTTATCACGATACCATTTGTATAAGTAAAAGTTCTTTTTTTGGCTACTCTCCATGATCTTTGAGTACCATTGTCAAAAGTTACATTCATACCAGGGCTGGTAATTTCATGAACGATCGTTCCCAGTGAAGCCAATTGACCTAAACGACCTCCGGTAATATTTTTAACCTCATGAATTCCATTAATAACGATACTCTTATTATCCCTTACCCTTGTAATCCTAAGGTTTTGAAAAGTGGTGGTTAAAACAGCATTTTGGTCTCTCCAACGCAGACCCAACGGCATGGTAAGTATAACAACACCGGTGCGTGAACGGGTACCCCAGCAGTTAAGTCCATTGTAAGTAATCGTAATCCTTCTCAATGTAGCAGTTGAATCCAATAAATAAGTAGCGTTACATGGAAGTGTTAATGTACTCTCTTCCCTACCTTCAAAAGCACTAAAGTTTTCAATAGCAGCATTGGCATCATTAATAACTTCATCAGATTCACCATTAAAACGAGACTGGTCATCGGAATGTGTTGACAGTTCAGATGAATTATCTGCAGTTGGAGTATCCGCTTTTTTACAACTTGTAAATGTTACTGAAATAGCTATTACAGCAACCATCAGGAAACGAAGTGTCTTTTTCATAATTTTATATTTTTTGTTTATTTTATACATAGATGCAAGGAAGAGTTAAAAGTTTAATTTGATCAATATTTTTTTTAAAATTCTTGTTAAACCTTACTCAAACGATTTTTTAAAGGTTTTATTATTAAAGGAATATGCTCCATTTACTTCTTAACTGATCCTTAACTTTGCCAGATGAATAGTAAAGTCAGGGTACGTTTTGCTCCAAGCCCAACTGGGGGGTTGCATTTGGGTGGTGTTCGCACCGTATTATATAATTACCTGTTTGCCCGTAAGCATGGGGGCGATTTTGTAGTTCGGATAGAAGATACCGATCAAACCAGGTATGTAGAAGGAGCTGAAAAGTATATTTTTGAATGCCTTAAATGGTGTGGAATAGAGCCTGACGAAAGCCCTTTGCATGGGGGTGAGTTTGCCCCATACCGTCAAAGTGAGAGAAAACCAATATATCGTGAATATGCCGAAAAGCTTGTAAATGAAGGATTTGCATATTATGCATTCGATACACCTGAAGAGTTGGAAAAAATGAGGAGTGAAAATAAAACTACTGAAAATCCTTCACCGCAATATGATGGAAAAGTAAGGATGCAAATGAAAAATTCACTCTCTTTACCGGCTGATAAGGTAAAAAAACTATTAGATGAAGGTACAAGGCATGTAATACGAATAAAAATGCCGGCTAATGAAACGATCAGTTTTACGGATATGATCCACCATGAAGTCAGTTTTGAATCATCCCTGGTAGATGACAAGGTTTTGCTTAAAGCAGATGGAATGCCTACCTATCACCTGGCTGTTGTTGTAGATGATTATTTAATGAAGATCACCCATGCTTTTCGTGGAGAAGAATGGTTAAGTAGTGCTCCGGTACATATTATGTTGTGGAAATACCTTTTTGGTTTGGAAAAAATGCCGCAATGGGCACATTTGCCACTTATTATGGGGCCAAGTGGAAAACTGAGTAAACGGGATGGTGCTAAATATGGTTTCCCGGTATTTGCTATGAACTGGACCGACTCAAAAACCAATGAACTAACAGAAGGATTTAAAGAAAAAGGATTTTTACCGGAAGCATTTATAAACCTGTTGGCAGTATTGGGTTGGAATGACGGAACAGAACAGGAATTATTTTCCATGGATGAACTGATTGAAAAATTTTCAATTGAAAGGGTGCATAAAGCCGGTGCCAAATTTGATTTTGAAAAAGCCAAGTGGTTCAACCACGAATGGATCAAGAAGTTAAAAGTTAATAGTTTAAAGTTTAAAGTTAAGGATGTCCTTGAAGCAGCAGGCATTCAAATTGCTGATGAATTATTATTAGAGAAAGTAATTGAGTTGGTAAAAGACCGTTGCACTTTAATGAGTGATTTTTATGAGCAGGGGAAATTCTTTTTTGTCTCACCGGCTACTTATGATGAAGCCAGTGTAAAACCAAAATGGGATGAAGCCAAAAAAATATATTTTGAAGAACTTGCAGTAAAACTCAATACAGAATTAAATTTTACTGTTGAAAATATCGAATTGATATTTAAAGAACTTGCGATAGAAAAAAATATCAAACCCGGAGAATTACAAATGTTACTAAGAGTTATGCTTGTGGGCAGTAAGATCGGGCCGGGTGTTTTTGTAATTGCTGAAACGATAGGAAAAGAAGAGACGATCAGGAGAATTGCAAAAGCAATTGAATTTTTCAGTCAATAAATTGATCATCAGAATAAGTACTGCCTGCAAATCAAAAATGATTTATTGATATTACATTCTTACCTTGTTTAGCATGAATCATTCTGAAAAACCAATCTGGTGGCTTATCTTTTTACTTGCCATCATTAAATTCATTTTGCCATTTTGGCTTCAATCACCTGTATTTGAATTACAGCGGGATGAATTTTTATATTACCAACAAGGGCAGCACCTTGCTTTAGGTTATCTGGAAAACCCACCACTACTTGCTTACCTGGGATGCATTTCTTCCCTGTTTGGCGGAACAATATTCTGGATAAAATGCTGGCCTGCTTTATTTGGTTCATTAACAGTTGTTCTCACCTGCCTGATAACAGCCCAAATGGGAGGTAAATTTTATGCACAAATATTGGCAGGCCTTTCAGTTATGACAGGTGCTTTTATTAGAGTACATTCTTTGTTTCAACCTAATATGTTGGATATTTTCTTCTGGACACTTTCTATTTATTATTTAATCAGGTTCCTGCGTTCACAGCTAAACTTTCATTTATATGCATTTACCATAAGCCTTACCCTTGGCTTTTGGAGTAAATATTCAATTGTATTTATTATTGCAGCTTTGTTGCTTGCATTGTTGATATCCATCTATAAGAAAATATTCCTGCAAAAAAGAATATATATTGCTGCTATTGTAATGCTCATAATGATCATTCCAAATATTTACTGGCAATATGTTCACAACTGGCCATTGATACATCATATGGATGAGCTTCGTGAAACTCAATTACGCTACATCAATCCAAAAGATTTCCTCTTTGATCAATTACTAATGAATTTACCAGCCATATTTGTCTGGATCGGAGGATTGATCTGGTTGTTTAAAAACAAAGAGTTCCGTTTTATTGCTTTCACTTTTTTGTTTGTGATCACTTTTTTGATACTAGGTAGTGGAAAGGGTTACTATTCGTTGGGGATCTATCCGGTTCTATTTGCTGCAGGTGCTGTAGCATGGCAACAATGGACACGAAAAATAAAATGGTTCTTTCCCATTCTTATACTCATGGTTCTTTTCTTGAGTTGGGTGATTTTACCCATGGCATTAGCAATCTGGGAACCAGCTAAACTTGCCGCATTTTATAAAAAACATAATATAAAACACAAATGGGAAGATCAAAAAGAACATGAACTTCCACAGGATTTTGCAGACATGCTTGGTTGGAAAGAAATGGCAACAAAAACAGAATTATTTTTCAATACACTTCCTGATTCCGTAAAAAGGGAATTGGTGATCTACTGCCGCAATTATGGGCAAGCCGGTTCTTTAAAGTTTTATAGTAAAAATGAACAATTTAGAAATAAGGTCATTTGCGACAATGGTTCTTTCCTTTTATGGATACCTAATGAAATTTATTTTAAACACCTGATCTTTATTGGGCAAAATCTACCTGATAAAGATGATGAAGTGTTTCAGCATTTTGAAAAAGTTAAGTTTATTGATTCTGTTACAAATATTTATTCAAGACAACTTGGAGATAAGCTGTTTTTCTTTCAGCAGGCAGATGATAAAGCAGCCCGGATTGCAAGAGAAGATCTGAATGTACAGAAGAAAATATTTTCGAGGTAAAATGATTCAGCCTATTGCTGTATTTTCGCGTAATAAGTCACTATATGAAAAGACCCATCAGAGTATTAGTTGCCAAAGTTGGATTGGATGGCCATGACCGTGGAGCAAAAGTAATTGCTACTGCTCTTAGGGATGCTGGTATGGAAGTGATCTATACCGGGCTTAGGCAAACACCCGAAATGGTAGTAAATGCCGCTTTGCAGGAAGATGTTGATGCGATAGGCATCAGCATTCTCAGTGGTGCCCATAATACAGTGTTTCCAAAAATAATTGCATTGATGAAAGAAAAAAAGATGAATGATGTCTTACTCACCGGCGGCGGTATCATTCCGGAGGATGATATGAATGAATTGAATGAATTGGGTGTAGGTAAATTATTTACTCCCGGTACAACAACAACTGATATTGCTGATTATATCAAAGAATGGGTAAAAGAAAATAGAAATTTTTAAACTGTTTTATATGTATGCTACGCTTTTAACAACACTTGAAAATAACATCTTTACTATTACCATCAATCGCACGGATAAATTAAATGCATTGAACAAACAGGTGTTTACTGACCTGGATAATGTAATGGATGAGGTTTATAAAAATGCAGACATTAAAACAGTCATTATCACCGGAGCCGGCCCCAAAGCATTTGTTGCCGGTGCAGATATTTCTGAATTTGCCGGCATGAGTAAAGAAGAAGCCATGGCTATGGCAAAAAGGGGGCAGGATGTTTTTTTTAAAATTGAGAATAGTAAAAAACCTGTAATTGCTGCTGTTAATGGATTTGCATTGGGAGGCGGTTGTGAACTAGCCATGGCATGCCATTTCAGGTTATGCAGCGAAAACGCAAAATTCGGACAACCCGAAGTTAATTTGGGTTTGATACCCGGTTATGGCGGCACACAACGTTTAACTCAATTAATTGGGAAAGGAAAGAGTATGGAATTACAAATGACAGCTCATTTAATTGATGCAAATGAAGCATTACAACTTGGCCTGGTAAATCATGTAACAACATCAGAAAGTTTATTGGAAAGAACAAAAGATATCTTAACAATTATACAAACAAAAGCTCCGATCGCTGTTGGAAAAATTATAGAATGTATCAATGTTGCTGTTGTAAGTGATAGCGCTTATACGAATGGTAAAAGCGGATTTGATAAAGAAATAGAAGCTTTTGGAGAATGTTTTGTAACGGAAGATATGAAAGAAGGTTCAGCGGCATTTCTTGAAAAAAGAAAAGCAGAATTTAAAGGGAAATAAAATTTAACTTACCTGTTATACTTTTTATACCCATTTGTTTTTTTGCGCTACATTAATTATTTGAGTTCGGCTATCTACATGCAGTTTATTGTAAATATTACTTACGTGCTTTCGAACCGTAAACTTACTGATGAATAATTTTTCGCCAATAGCTTTGTAACTTTTTCCGGTAGCCAGTTCTTTTAAAATATCCATTTCCCTTTCACTAAGCAAAAGTTCAGTTGAATGATTCTCTTTTTCTGATACCGGTAAGCTACCGCTATGTTTAAGCATGGCAATGGCTTTTCTTGCAATAACCGGGCTCATGGGCATCCCATCATATGCTACTACCTGGTTGATCGCGTCAATAATATTTATTGCAGGTTCATCTTTCAATAAATAGCCATGTGCACCGGCCTTGATGGCTTCAAAAATTTTTTCATTGTCTTCAAAAACAGTAAGTACAATGAATTTTATATCCGGATGAACAGGCGATGCCAGAGCAATTGTTTGTATGCCATCCATCACCGGCATTTCAAGGTCCATTAAAACCAATTGCGGTATTTTACTTGCCGGAAAATCTTTCAATTGTTCCAAAAAATCCTCTCCGTTCTTCGCTTCCAGCACCAGTTCTACTTCAGGATACTTCAATAATTTTTCCTTTACCGTTACCCGGTTTATCTGTTTATCATCTACTATACCAATTAAGATGCTCAAAATATTTATATAAATTTTAATTTCAAATTAAAAGAATTATATTGCTTTTGACAATAATCACAAGTGATTATTTGATCCATGGTTCTCCTGTAAGCGAATTTCTGTTCCCCTACCGGGTTCAGATTTTATAGCTAATTTAAAATTGATCTCTGTTGCTCTGTGCCTCATATTCTCCAGGCCATTACCATATGATCTTGCTGTTGTGTCAAATCCTTTTCCATTATCAGAGATGCTGATGCTAAGCGATTCGTTACTTTTAATATAACAGTATAATTTAGACGCATTAGAATGCTTTAGGATATTCTGGATCACTTCTTGTAAGATGCGCAAAAGATTAATAGCTGTTGCAGGTGATAAATTTTTATTTTGATTGATCTCTTCTTTAAACTCAATTTCTATGCCTTCATAATTACGCAGCATATTGGTACAGTAATTAATGAACCCTTCTGTAAATCCTGATATTGTAAGATTTTTGCTATTGAGCAGCCAGATCGTTTCCCGGATGGTACTTAATATGTTCCTGGCATTCTCTTTCAGGTAAAATATCTTTTCGCTACTTTCCGGATCCTTATTCATCTGCTCAAGCGAATCAGTATTGGCGATCATAGCCGTACTATAAGCACCTATATTATCATGCAGGTCACGGCTAATACGTTCACGTTCTTTCTGCATTTCCTGTTGCAATTGCAACTGCTGGTTTAACCTAAATAATTTTCTTTTATTGTAGTTCCAAATGGCAAGTCCTATTAAACCAATACTCATTAATCCAATGATCCATTTAAACCAACCGGTTTGCCACCAGGCATGATCAATCTTAACCGGCAAAATAAATTCATCACTCCAGTTACTGCCGTCAATGCTTCCTTTTATGTGCAGTTCATATGAACCAGGTGGTAATGAATAACGGGTGGTATGAATATTTTTTAGGCTTACCCAATCAGCATCATATTCCGTTAATTTTACCTTATAAAGATTATATCCCGGGTCACTAAAATCATTCAATGTAAAATTAAATGTGATCGCATTCTGATTGTATGCTAATTCAATTTTAGTAATATCTTCTATTCTTCCTTCAGCGGGATAATTCACTCCATTTACCTGAACTGCAGACAGAATAATTTTTCCGGGATCTTCAGTTTGTAAAACCTGCCTGGGATAAAATGAACTGATCCCTTTGATACCGCCAAAATATAATTTTCCATCAGAACCTTTCCAGAATGATTGGGTATCGAATTCATCTCCTTGTAATCCATCAGCTTCTGTAAAAAATTTAATGTTCCCATTTTTCTGAATGCATCCCAGGCCCATATTACAGCTATACCATGCATTCCCTTCATCATCAATTAAAATTCCGTATATGAATTCATTCAATAAACCTGATGCCAAATTATACGTTTTTACTACTTTATTATTTCTGATCAATAAAATCCCAAAAGTACTTGCCGCCCATATTGTTCCTGTATTATCAAGCGCAAGATGTTTGAAATAAAATTTTTCGGTTCCTTGTATCTTACTCCATTTTTTATTGTCTTTTATATAACAACCATCTGAAGTACCAAGAATGATCTGTCCATTCGGTAAATAATTGAATGTATTAATGCTTCTTTCAGAAAATAATGAATCCAACTGTTCAATATGATAGGATTCACCATTTTTAATCAATTGCATAACATAATTGTCATGTACAAATTGAAGTTTATTTTTCCCTACCTGTAAAAAATGTCCGTCAAATGTATTCTGCCCTGAAACCCTGGATGGCATTAAATGACTAATATCCAGGAGTGAATAATTATCTGTATTTAAAACAATCATTTTCCCAAAAAGTGATTTCATGACCAAATGGTTGCTGTCAATAAAATTCATACTCCGCATTGAAGGGCTAAGCCCATTTTCAGTTTTAGGAAGGTCAATGTATTTTTCCCATTTACCCAGTTTATCAAAAACATTAATGCCTTTTTGAAAATTAGTAGCGATCACTTTTCCCTGATTATCAGATGCCAGAGAATAAACCAAATTGAAATATTGGCGTGGAGCCTGAAGGAAATTAAACTTTAATTTGCCTCGATAAAATACCAATAAACCATCGCTGGCATCACGTCCGATCCATATATTGCCCCTCTCATCTTCTTTTATCACAAAAATAAATTGCCTCGTAAGATTTATCTGGGAATAAGCACCGGTGGCATAATCCTGCAAGGTTTGTGTAGAAGGAACGTATTCATAAATGCCATTTTCGCCGGTAAAAATAAAACTGCCCTTATTATGAACCTTTAATTTTTCATAACTAAAATAGCGTACAAAATTTCCCGGGATATTTTTTTTGCTCAGTATTTTCACAGGCCTTGAAAAATCATCAGCATTACAAAGTGCAGTATAGGTTGTACTGAGATAAAGAAATTGATCATTCCCAAGAGGCAGGTAAGCTTTTAGCCTTCCATATTTTTCTACAGGAAAAGCAATTCTTTTTACAGGTTCTCCCGGTTTGAATTGGAAAATATAATTGCTGTCTGCAAAATCCTGCGTAACCCATGAATAACCGTTTTCATCTTTTCCTAAAAAGGGTATAGAATTAATATTCCCTGCAATCTGATCAGGTTTGTATAAAATACGTATAAGTGTATCAATTTTTTTGGTTTGCATATTGATACCATAAAATCCGGTATTTTCCTGGAAACACCATATCCTGCCATTATTCTCCATTAAAGGAATCAGGTAAGTATCCGGATAATAAGTTTCTTTCGTAGAATCAATTTTCACCAACTGGTATTTTTTACTGCCGGCTGGAAAAACGTATGGGTAACCAAGGTTGAAAACCCAAATATTCGACTTACTGTCTTCGAATATCCTTTGCACTCCCAAATGAATTACGGATGATTTGTCTATTGCTTCAGTCCAGTTTTCAAAACTGTATCCGTCAAAGCGTTGCAGACCTTCAGATGTACCGATCCACCACAAGCCATTTTTACTTCTTTCCATCGCATAAACACTGTTATTAAGCATTCCATCCTTGGTGGTAAATTTTTTAAACATTCTTTCTGCATCCGGTTGTGCATAAGAAAACAGCAGGCATTGAAAATTAAATATGATCAGAAAGCTAGCGCTTGCTAAACGGAAGTGCTTATATGCAGTAATTGATGCCACATATTAAAATTAACAAAATTCAAAAGAATAAGTAACTGAATAATTTCAAAATACTCACTTGTGATTATTGCATAAAAACAGCAGGTATGTCATTTTTGTAGAAATTTAATTGCTTAAAAGGAAACGTATCATAAAACATAAATTAAATAATATGAAAAAGAATTTGATTTTATTATTGCTGATCTTCATTGCGGTTAATACTGCTTCCGCTAAAATCTGGAGAGTGAATAATACCGGTGTAGCTACTGATTTCACCACTCCGCAAGCTGCCGTTAATGCTGCCGGCGTAGTAGATGGTGATACCATTCATATTGAACCAAGTGGAACGGGATATGGGAACATCATACTTACAAAGCGATTGATCATCATCGGTAATGGATATTTCCTGGGAACCTCCGGAAGCAATTCCAATCCCGATCTCCAGGCAAACCCTGCTGCTTCAACCATTGGCGATCTTTATGTAAGTTCCGGAGGAAGTAATTCCGTGATCATGGGATTGACAATGAATACAGCTTACATAGGGTATCTTTCATCCGTTAACAATCTTTTATTCAGGCGTAACCGGGTTATTACCAGTGTGTATTTTTATACAGCCGGAAGTACAAATGTACAGGTCATGCAATGTTATATTGACGGAAGTGTAGCTCAATCCAGCACACATACCAATGTGCTTATTGCCAATAATATTATTATACAGGGTTCAATTTTTGATGCTGACGACAATGGTACATTTCAGAATAATATTATGCATGCTACAGGTGTAGCATATTCAAGCAGCTTTCAGAATTTTACCTTAAGAAGTAATATTCTTGTTGCAGGTAGTATATCAAGCCTTACCAATTGTATAGTAGAATTCAACTTAAGTTACAGTACGCAATTTGGCACGGCCAATGGCAATCAGCAAAATATAGTTATGACCAATGTTTTTAACGGATATCCTACAATAGGTATAAACAGCTTTGATGGCAGATTTACATTGAAAACCGGAAGCCCTGCAATAGCTGCAGGATATGGTTCGGTGGATTGCGGTGCGTATGGGAATGTACCTGCCTATGTAAAATCGGGTATGCCGGATGTTCCTTCCATTTATAAATTATCCGTACCTCCTATCGTAACCAATAATGTGTTAAGTGTAATTGTAAGCACCAAAATAAATCAATAATTAAAAGTGCAAATTACCTGGCTCATTAAAAATTGGTTTGTTATGAAAAATTATCATAAGGCACTGAAAATATTTATAAGCTGTTTCCTTTTTGTACAATTTATCCATGGACAACAAATTGACAGTGTAGAATATTTTATTAATACAGATCCCGGCTTTGGAAATGGAACCGGAGTTGCCACCACGGATGCTGCAAATATCAGCGACAAGTTTTTTACAGTTGATATTACCGCACTTGCAAACGGTTTTAATAAATTATATGTTCGTTCACACAGCAGTAACGGGCATTGGTCTCAAACAAAAAACTGGACATTTTTTAAAGATATCATTCCCGCAACAACTGTTAATCGGGTAGAATATTTTATAGATACTGATCCGGGGCCTGGGAACGGAACACCAGTTACTATTTCTTCCGGTGCAGATATTCCGAATATATTTTTCACAGTTGATTTAACTGTACTCTCAAATGGATTTCATAATATATTTATTCGATCAAAAGATAATGCAGGCAATTGGTCTATCAGCAACAAATGGCTTTTCTTTAAAGACATTATTCCGGCAACAAACGTTTTCAGGCTTGAATATTTTGTTGATACAGATCCCGGGTTTGGTAACGGAACCCCTGTAACAATAACTCCAGGAGCGAATATCAGCGATATTTTTTGGACGGTTGATATCACCGGACTGTCAAATGGTTTTCACAATATTTATATACGCTCAAAAGATAATGCCGGTAACTGGTCTATCAGCAACAAATGGCTTTTCTTTAAAGATATCATTCCGGCAACAAATGTTAACAGGCTTGAATATTTTGTTGATACAGATCCCGGGTTTGGTAACGGAACCCCTGTAACAATAACTCCAGGAGCGAATATCAGCGATATTTTCTGGACGGT
>JANOPU010000281.1:0-3715 GCA_031422055.1 Ferruginibacter sp. | reverse complement strand
TAAAAGTACAATTGGTTTACCGGGTAATGGATGATGGTATATACCTGGCATGGGATGTAAGCATAGAAATGAAAAATGAACCTCATTGGTGGAATGTTCGGGTAGATGCTCTGACAGGAAATTTTATAGATAAGAACGATTACACTGTTTCATGTAATTTTGGTGATCCAATTCATAGAATGCCTCCTCATCATCATGAAAGGTCTTTAAAAGAAAAAATGCCGGTATTTTCTTTTTTACCGCCGCCTTCTGCTCAATACAATGTATTCCCTTTTCCAACTGAAGCGCCATCTTTTGGAAGCCGTTCATTATTAAATGATCCTTCCGATAACACGGCTTCTCCCTTTGGTTGGCACGATGTTGATGGTATCGACGGCAATGAATATGCTATTACAAGGGGTAATAATGTAAATGCTTATGAAGATGCAGATAATAATAACCTTCCCGGTTATTCGCCCAATTCTGGTTCGCTACATTTTAATTTTCCTTTTACAACCGGTGTAGCGCCTATTACTAATCAGGATGCATCTATTACTAATTTGTTTTATGCCAACAACAGGATCCATGACGTTTTGTATCATCTTGGTTTTAATGAGGCTGCCGGGAATTTTCAGCAAAACAACTATGGTAATGGTGGGTTGGGAAATGATTATGTAAAGGCTGAAGCGTTCGACGGTGGTGGAACGAACAATGCCAATTTTAGTACGCCTGCTGATGGTGCATCCGGGCGGATGCAAATGTATTTATGGAATGGAACACCCCAGTTTGATGGTTCATTTGACAATGGGATCATTGCACATGAGTATGGGCATGGCGTTTCCAACAGGCTTACCGGTGGCCCGTCACAATCCAGTTGCCTGGGCAATGCCGAGCAGGGTGGTGAGGGTTGGAGCGACTGGCTGGCGCTGATAATGACCATTGAACCCGGCGATAATGGTGCCATGCCTCGCGGTATAGGTACTTACGTTAAGGGGCAGCCTACAACAGGTCCGGGTATAAGAAGGTTTCCTTATTCAACCAATATGGCCATCAATCCACAGACTTATGCCGACCTGGCTGCAAGTACAACGGTTCATAGAAGGGGTGAGATATGGTGTGACGCAATCTGGGATATGTCGTGGTTTTTGATCGATGACTTTGGATTTAACGCAGATCCAACTGTGGCAACTGCCGGAAATAATATTGCAATGCGACTGGTGCTCGAAGGAATGAAACTACAACCCTGCAGCCCGGGTTTCCTGGATGCACGGGATGCTATTTTGCTGGCTGATGCCATTTTGTATAATAATGTGCATCGCTGCCGAATATGGGAAGCGTTTGCCCGTAGGGGTATGGGATACAATGCAATACAGGGTAGTTCCAATAATTATACCGATCAAACTGCAGGTTTTTCAATGCCAGCATTTTGTTTGCCTCCAACACAAGTACCTGTGGCTGGATTTACTTCAAATATATCAACAGTTGCTTGCGGAGGTGCTGTTAAATTTACCGATCAGTCGGTACAGGCATTTAGCTGGGCATGGGATTTTGGTGACCAAACTACCTCAACATTGCAAAATCCTACTCATAATTTTACAGCATCCGGAACTTATATCGTTACTTTAACTGTTACGAATCCACTGGGAAATAATTCAATCACACAAAATATAACTGTTAATCCTGTATTTTCAGCAAATGTAACGGCAACGCCTGTATCAATTTGTAGTGGAGATCCTGTGACTATAAATGCTGTTGCTTCCGGAAGTAATAATATAACGTATAATATAAGCAGCATACTATATGCCCCGATTAGCGGCACGCCAATAAATGTTGCTTTAGCGGATGATGCTATGAGTGCTGTACTGCCTGTGGGATTTACTTTTAAATTTTTCGGGTTGAATTATACAAATTTCTATATCTGTTCAAACGGGTATATCACATTCAGTGCAGGGCAATCTGTAACTGCTGTTTATGGTGCTGTAATTCCTTCAGTAGCTTCTCCGAATAATTTTATTGCATTGGCATGGAATGATCTTTTCCCGGAAGGAGTGGCAACGGCTGTATCGTATTTTAATACCGGCGTTGCGCCCAATAGAAAACTGGTTGTGCAATATAATACCAGGCATTATGGTGGTGTAGCATATCCATTTGTTGTACAGGCAATTTTATCTGAGGGCAACAATGAGATAGAGATACATACAACAACTATAAGTGATGCTTCGGCTTTTGATGCCGGAGCTAACACTACACAGGGTGTAGAAAATGCTGCCGGAACAGCCGGTGTTGCTGTGCCGGGGCGCAACGGAACCATTTTCACTGCTGCAAATGATGCGTATCGGTTTACTCCATTTATACCATATACTTATATCTGGCAACCCGGTAACCTTTCCGGTGCAGCACAATCTGTTAATCCAACTGTAACCGGATCCTATACCGTAAACATTACTGATGGAAGTGGTTGCAATGAACCTTTTACTTCAACGGTTATAACAGTAACGAATTGTAATGCAGTTACAGTGAATTTGAAATTATACCTGCAGGGGTATTATATCGATGGCGGTATTATGCAACCGGTATTAAATAACCAGTTCGTTGCCGGCGCTGCATCAAATGAAACAGATTCTATTACAGTTGAACTGCATCACCCGATTACATTTGCACTCATTGAATCTAAAAGGACTGTGTTGTTAAATGACGGTACTGTTTCTGTAACATTTACTCAGCCTGCAGCTTCATACTACATAGCGGTCAAACACAGGAATACGATACAGTCATGGACCAAAGACACTGTTCAATGCGTTTTGTCCACACCGTTATATGACTTTACAACTGGTTCAGACAAGGTCATGGGTGATAACCAGGTCGAGGTGCAAACAGGTAAATGGGCTTTCTTTACCGGTGATCTCAATCAGGATGATTTTATAGATGGCAATGATTTTCCGGCTTTTGATACCGATAGCTTTAATGGGGTGAACAGTGTTTATGTATCAACTGATATGAACGGTGATGGATTTGTTGATGGAAATGACTTTCCTCTTTTTGATGTAAATAGCTTTAACGGGGTTTCGGCGGTACATCCATAATATTTACCCGCAGATACTCGCAAAAATAATCTGTATTGATCTGCGTGCATTCAATCTGCGAAGATCTGCGGGAAGATTTGCTTACATCTATTTAGTTAAAACTAATTTTTGGATAATTTTCAATTGTATAACCTTGAGCCACTAATATCTATTTCTGAATAATATTTACCCGCAGATACTAGAAGATGTTTCCGCAGATACTCGCAGAAATAATCTGTATTGATCTGCGTGCATTCAATCTGCGAAGATCAGCGGGAAGATTTGCTTACATCTATTTAGTTAAAACCACTTTTGGATAATTTTCAACTGTATATCCTTTTGCAACTAATAACTATTTCAGAATATAAAAGAAAATTAACCCCTGCTAAATTTTTTACACGGATAAATCAACCAACTAATTCAATCGGTATGCTGTGATTTTTTTAATTTTTATTTGAATGGCTTTATAATAAAACAATCATACATCAGTAAAATATTTTATAAATCACACAATATCAATCGATAAGGTGATCTTTTTCTTTTTCTTTTTTCTGAAAAATAAGAGAATGAATACGCTAAAAATTATGAAAATTTATTTTTATATTTACAAGATGCTTATCAAGATGTAATATTTATTTACATTCAAGGTTTTCCTTTCCTTTATCCTTCAAATG
>JANOPU010000280.1:0-16641 GCA_031422055.1 Ferruginibacter sp. | reverse complement strand
GGGGCACTCCATTCCGGAAAGTTCTTAACGCATTTTTTTCTGAGGCCCAAGCTTCAAAACTCTTTGCTTAATAGGAAGCGATGGGTTCTTGAATACTGTTGTTACTTTACCCGGTTTGGAGTTTTTACTACTGTATACTTGACAAAAAAAGTTGCAAAAAAGTCAAGGCAGGAACCCCGCCCGAACGTGCCGTTCGGTACGGGCGGGGATTACAGCCCGTTCCTGCCGTTTAGCTCTAATCAGCTTTTGCACTACTGTAGCTTCAGCATTTGTTCCTTACTCTTAGATTCATAGCACTTCAATTAATAGAAATCAATTTTCACTTTGATACTTAATCTGTACTCAGTTTATTAATTATTTTCCAGCCTATTGTAAGTGATTTATTTCTATTGCGTAATCTGGGTTAAAAGATATGAATATACATACAGCATCAAGTTTCCATCATCTTCTTTAAAATGAAAAAGAGCAAATTGCTTTGCTCTTTTTCATAAAAAATATATCAATTTATTTATACTGTGCAGCTATTCCATTTGCCAGATCTGTCATTTTTTTGATCCCTTCTTCCGGCAAATTTCCTTTTTTAAACTCGGCTAAAATTTCAGGATATTTATTTTCCATTTCTAAAAGAAAATGTTCTTCGAAAGCTTTTACATTTTTCACAGCTACTGTTTTCAATAACCCCTGAGTACCAAGGTAGATCATAGCTACCTGTTTTTCAACAGAAAATGGTGAGTATTGTGCCTGTTTTAATATTTCCACGTTTCTGGCACCTTTATCAATAACATTCTTTGTTGCAGCATCCAGGTCGCCACCAAACTTAGAAAACGCCTCCAGTTCCCGGTATAGAGCCTGATCTAGTTTCAATGTACCGGCTACTTTTTTCATTGATTTGATCTGTGCATTACCACCCACACGACTAACAGAAATACCAACGTTGATAGCGGGGCGGATACCTGCATTAAAGAGGTTTCCTTCCAAAAATATCTGTCCGTCTGTAATGGAGATCACATTGGTTGGAATGTATGCAGAAACGTCACCAGCCTGTGTTTCAATAATTGGCAATGCTGTTAATGAGCCGCCGCCTTTTACGAGGTGTTTAATAGAAGCAGGCAGATCATTCATTTGCTGAGCAATTTCATCTTTTGAAACCACTTTTGCCGCCCTTTCCAATAAACGGCTATGCAAATAGAATACATCACCCGGATATGCCTCACGGCCCGGTGGGCGGCGCAACAACAAAGATACTTCGCGGTAAGCTACCGCTTGTTTTGAAAGATCATCGTAAATGATCAAAGCCGGGCGACCGGTATCCCTGAAAAATTCGCCGATAGCGGCTCCGGCAAATGGAGCATAGAATTGCAATGGTGCAGGATCAGAAGCAGAAGCTGCCACAATGGTAGTATAAGCCATTGCACCATATTCTTCCAGTGTTTTCATGATACCTGCAATAGTAGATGCTTTCTGGCCAATAGCTACATATATACAATAAACAGGTTTTCCTGCTGCGTAAAATTCCTTTTGATTGATAATGGTATCAACAGCAATAGCAGTTTTACCTGTCTGCCTGTCGCCAATGATCAGCTCACGCTGTCCACGCCCAATAGGAATCATGGCATCAATGGCTTTGATCCCAGTTTGTAATGGTTCTTTTACAGGCTCTCTGAAAATTACACCAGGTGCTTTACGCTCCAGGGGCATTTCATATAGTTCGCCCTTAAGTGGGCCTTTTCCATCTATTGGAGTACCCAATGTATTTATTACACGGCCGCTCATCCCTTCTCCTACTTTAATAGAAGCGATCTGACTGGTACGCTTTACTTTATCACCTTCCTTGATCCCGCTGCTGTCGCCCATTAAAACCACACCCACATTATCTTCCTCCAGGTTCAGCGCAATGGCTTTAACTCCATTATCAAATTCTACCAGTTCACCTGAACGAACATTTCGTAAGCCATATACCCGGGCAATTCCATCACCCACCTGTAATACAGTTCCTACTTCTTCCAAACTTGCTCCTGCATTAAAATTGCTTAACTGTTGACGGAGAATTGCTGAAATTTCATCTGGTTTGATTTCTACCATAGCTATTAAGTTAGTTGATCAGTTGAAAAATATAAGATTTGAGAAGATCGATTTATCAATAAATACAATAAAACCCCCGATATTCCCGAACCTTTTTCAAATCGGCTGCAAAGGTATGGGAAGGTAGCCGGAATGGCAAAAAAATCAGTAAAAATTAAAAGAAATTATGCTTTACAATCAGCCGCAATATTATTGGTTCTTACTTTCTATAATTTAAAAACCAGCAATCTGTTTTTGGTGTTTTTTATTAGGGTAATATTATTTAATTTTAAGTGTACTATTTCCAATCAAATTAATCTTATTCGAATGAAAAAATGTATACTCAATAAAAAAATCCTTTTCTTTTTATTCGGTTTTATATCGATGAGTTTTTCCTTAATGGCTCAAAGAAATGAAGATCCTGATTTACCTGACTTCCACAATAATATCATATCAAAAGAAGATTATTTAAAAAAAAGGGATAAGTATACCGGTGATCTGAGGGGTTATCAGTTTTTGAATCAGCAAAATTATAATGCAAGGGCCATTGCTGTTGAAGCAAAGATGAATCAGGAAAGGCTGCAACAACAGAATAATTCATTCATGGTACTTTCTCCTAACTGGACTCAACTGGGGCCCTCGCCCATTCCGAACGGTCAGACAACCGGTTTCAGTGTAGCAGTGAGCGGCAGAACAACGGCAATAGCGATACATCCAACAAACCCAAACCTGGTTTATGTAGGTACTGCTAACGGTGGTGTATACCGTACAGTAGATGGCGGAGATATCTGGACCCCCATTTTTGACGCTGCACAATCAATGGCAATTGGAGCTTTGGCTTTAGCTCCTTCCAATCCATCTATTTTATATGTTGGAACCGGAGAAGCGAATCTATCACAGGATTGTTTTGTAGGTATCGGGATCTATAGAATTGATAATGCAGATGCTTTGCCTGTTTTAAACGGACCCATCAATCCACCCATTTCCGGAACAACCTGTTTCTTTGGCAGAACGATCAGTAAGATACTTGTTGACCCCGCAAATGCCGATGTTATCTATGTTTCCTCTGCCCGTGGATTCGTTGGAAATCCATCATCTTCTCCAGGAAATACAGTCCCCCCATTGGGAAGAAGAGGTATTTACAGATCAACAAATGCCACTTCAGCAGCAGGTTTAGTTAGTTTTACAAAACTTGATGTAACAAGTATTAATGACAATTTCGACATTTTAGATATGGTGATGGAACCGGGTAATAGTGATATTATTACCTGTTATCTTGCCGCCGGCGGTGGTGGTATATATAGAACAACTAATGCAAGTGCCCCCACACCGACTTTTACTCATCCTTATACCACTGCTTCATCCGTAAGAGGTGAGTTGGCCATTAATAAGGTTGGGGCAGTTGTTACGATCTATTGTGCAAATGGTGAAAATACTAATGGCAGGATATTAAAATCGATTGACGGGGGAGTAAGTTTTGTGACTGCACCTGGAACAACCGGTTTTTGTGCCGGCCAATGCTTTTATGATATTGCTGTTGAAGTAGACCCTACCAATGCAAATAATGTTTATTTCGGCGGGTCATCCGGAACAAATATTTTCAGAGTTTCCAACGATGGAGTAGCTACCATTCCAATATCTTCTACCACTAATCTTCATGCAGATTGCCATGTAATAAAATGCGCCCCCTCTTCTCCACTTACTTTATACCTCGGTTGTGATGGTGGAATTTTTAAATCAACAAATGGAGGTATTACCTGGACAAGTAAAAATACAGAGGGATTTTCAGCTACACAATTTCAAAGTATTGCCATACATCCTGTTGATCCTAATTTTACGATCGGAGGTACGCAAGATAATGGAACCAACATGATAAAGCCAGACGGATCACATAACCGAATAGATTTTGGTGATGGTGGATATACTTTAATAGATCAGAATGCTGTTGATAACACGAATGTAACAATGTATCATACTTATTTTAATCAAACTAATGCACAGGGTATCTCAAGGGTTGATCTGGTTGCTAATGCAACTGATGGCAACTGGTTATTTTTTGGTTGCGGATTTGGCGGAATCACTGTAAATGGAATGGATTGTTCTTCTACTTCCAATATTTTATTCTATGCACCCATGGCATTAGGGCCGGGAAATCCAAATACGGTATATTATGGGTCCGACAGATTGTATAGATCTTCAAACAAAGCAGTAACTATGACAACGGTAAGCCAGGCTCCGATTATTTCAGGTGTTCCGGTTACCAGTATTTCAATTTCCAGAACCGATGATAATGTGCGACTGGTTGGATTAAATAACGGCAGTGTTTTTAGTACATCAACAGGATCATCAACGCTTACAAATGTTACGCCTTTATCAGCTCCTGCTGTGCCGGTTGGCAGGGTAACCATTGATCCGCTGGATAAAAAAACAGCATATATATGTTATGGCGGATTTGGAGTTGCTGCAGGTGCTCATATCTGGAAAACGACCAATCTGGATGCTGCAACACCCACTTGGGTTGTATCAGGATCAGGAGTACCCGATGTGCCCGTAAATGCATTTGCAATAGACCCGGGAAATACCAGTATTGCTTTTGCCGGAACAGATATTGGAGTATATGTATCTATTGATGCCGGGCTTACCTGGAACAGTTATAGTGCCGGTTTACCCGTGGTACCCGTTTTTGATATGGCTGTTCATCCGGTAACAAAAGCATTAAGAATTGCTACTCATGGCCGTGGATTTTGGCAATCAACCAATCCGGTAATACCAGTAGAATATAGTGCGTTTTATGCAACTGCAAAAAATAATGGGAAAGTTTTATTGGAATGGTATACTGCTTCAGAATCAAATAATAAGGGTTTCCATATTGAAAGGGCTTTATATAATAATAATACAAACCTGCTGAAGTTTGAAAATATTGGTTTTGTTCAGGGAAACGGAACAACTTCACTTCCTAAAAGATATGGTTTTGATGACACTCCTATAGGTGGTAAAAAATTTATTTACCGGTTAAAGCAATTGAATTATGATGGGATATTCAAATATTCAGAATCAAGAATTATTACTTTATCTCGTTTTGATTTTGCGTTGTTTGATATGCAACCAAATCCGGTTACTTCGGATGCAATAATTAAATTCCAGTTACCAGAAGATGATAATGTCAATATCAGTATTTATAATATAGAAGGTAAATTAATAAAAATAATTTTTTCTGGTTTTAAGCAGGCTGGTATTTATCAGGAGTTGATTAACACAAGCGATTATCTTCCCGGAAATTATATTTATAAAATGACAACGGGTAGTTTTTATAATTCTAAAAAGTTTGTTGTAATTCATTAGATAAATTTTATATAAAAAGGTTTATTGATACAAAAAGTGCTGTCTCGTGATTATTGACAGCACTTTTTTATTATTTATTGAATTTTTTCTTAAAGTTGTAGGCTGTTTTTTAAGAAAATAATGTAATTTTCGATTTCAATTTTATGTTTTCGTTTTTGAAGACCTATGCATTTTCAAAAAAACAACAAAGTTGTTTACTCTTCACCCAAACTTATTTAGATTTTAACGATTATAATATATTAATGCATTTATTCTTCAACAGTATCTATATAATCCCAGAAATTAATTCAATTTCATCAAATAGCAATGAATAGAATATCTATTTGTTGCCAAATTATTTTAAACAACTAATGAGGTCATTATGAAAAAAATCTACCTACTTCTTACATTACTCTTTTGTACGATCCTTACAAATGCCCAGGATGATAAAAACAGCCAGGCAATGCAACTTGTAAGTAAAAACAGTTCATCAATTGGTCTGTCTCAGGATCAATTAAATAATCTTATTTTAAGCAGCACTTACTACAATGAAATAGCGGGAACTCAAATGGTTTACCTGTTTCAATCCTATAGAGGTTTGCCTGTTTATAACCAGATGTTGGTTTTAGCCTTTAAAAATGAAAAGGTTGTTTCCAATGCCGGTGTCCTTATCACAGATATGGATAAAACCACCAATTATCAGTCTGTTGCTCCTTCAATAAATGCAACTGCAGCTGTTAAAGCCGCATTTACAGAAGCCAGGCTTCCTATACCTCAGGCTTTATCCATCATCAGATCTTCGGATAATGGGAATAAACTTGTTTTCAGTAGGCCAAACTCTGTTACTGAAGATGTAATTGCTGAACTCATGTGGGTTCCTATAGAAAAAGGGAATCAAAGATTGGTTAAGCTGGCCTGGCAGATCCAGGTTGTACCTGCACGGAGCAGTGACTGGTGGAATATTCAAATAGATGCAACAAACGGATCCTTTATTGATAAATTAAACCTGACGGTTCATGAAGCAAAAGAAGAAACAGACAACCATTTTTCCTCTTTGCTGCTTACAAAGGATCATGAAGAAAATACTATATTAAAAGAAGATTTTTCTAAGTTGAATTTATTCACACCACCTCCTACAGTAACCAACGCTGATTACCGGGTATACCCCTACCCAATTGAAAGTCCGAATTACGGAACAAATTCAATTGTATCGAACCCCTGGCTTTTATCAGGAGCCGGAAACAATGCTGTAACCAATGGCTGGCATTTTGATGGAACTAATAATTATGATATAACAAGAGGAAATAATGTATTTGCCTATCTCGATGCAGGAATTACTAACGCTCCAAATGCAACAATAAACTGGCCGGATACTTCTACTTCATCTAATCCTTCTTTAAGTTTCATTCAGGCACATTTACCTACTCAGGAACCAACTGTTACTCAAAATAAAAAGTTTGCATTAAACAACCTTTTTTACTGGAATAATTTAATACATGATGTGTTTTATTTATATGGTTTTAATGAAGTATCCGGTAATTTCCAGACTGATAATATTGGCAGGGGTGGAAATGGTAATGACTATGTGCAGGCTGAAGCCCAGGATGGGGGTGGTACGAACAATGCAAATTTCGGTACACCTCCGGATGGCGCAAGGCCAAGAATGCAAATGTATTTATGGAATGAGTCTCCAAATGGTGGAAATGTAACAGTAAATGCTCCAAGTCCTATTGCCGGAATTTACGCCTCTGCTGAAAGCAATTTCAGTACAGCGAATAAACTATCTAATCTTGGTTCTGTTACCGCACAGGTTGCCTATTTTGATGATGCCGCAGGTGGTACTCATGAAGCTTGTACCGGTGCGCCAGCAAATAATATCAGTGGTAAAATTGTAGTTATTAACAGAGGTAATTGCAGTTTTGTTATAAAAGCACAAGCTGCACAAGTTGCAGGAGCTGTTGGAATCATAATGGTCAATAATGTTCCGGGTGCGCCAATTGTTATGGGTGGTACTGATAATACAATTACAAAACCCGCAGTAATGATCTCTGATGTAGATGGTGCCCTCCTGATAGCACAATTAATAGCAAATGCATCTTTTACAGCAACATTGAACGGATCGCCAAAACTAGACGGTGATCTGGATAATGGTATTATTTGTCATGAATACGGACATGGAATATCTAACAGATTAACCGGTGGTCCGTTAAATACCAGTTGTTTAGGTAATGCTGAACGCGGGGGTGAAGGTTGGAGTGATTACATTGGACTAATGATGACCACAAATTGGGCAACAGCTTTACCAACAGACGGAGCGATTCCTCGTCCAATTGGTAATTATGCAGCCGGACAATCCACTTTAGGTCCAGGTATACGCAATTACCCTTACTCAACCAATATAACCACCAATCCATTGACCTATGCTAACATGGGTGTTGCTCCTATTGGTACACAACAGCATAATATCGGAGAAATATGGTGTGCCGCCCTTTGGGAAATGACCTGGGGACTGATACAACAAGATGGTATCAATACAAATTTCTTTAACCCTAACGGTGTAGGAGGAAATACTGTGGCATTAAAATTAGTTGTGGAAGGTATGAGGACTCAGCCATGCAGTCCGGGATATATTGATGCAAGGAATGCTATTTTAACTGCTGATCAGAATTTATATGGCGGCGCTCATTTATGTACGATATGGACTGCTTTTGCTAAAAGAGGGATGGGATATAGTGCGCTTCAGGGTAGTGCGAACAGTGCAACTGACCAGACTGCAGCAACTGACCTTCCTCCGGCTGCTTCTATTACAGCACAACCAACGGCCATTGCTGTATGTGCTGGTACAAGCGCAACATTCAGTGCAACTGCAACTGGTTATAACGTCTCCTATAACTGGCAGGTTAGTACAGATGGAGGAAATACATGGAATAATGTAACCCCTGCAGTTACCACTTCAACACTTACTTTAACAGCCGTTACCGGCGCAATGAATAATAACCGTTACCGTTGTGTGGTTTCCGGAGGTTGTCCAAACACACCTGTAAATTCTTCGGATGCTATTTTAACAGTAAATACATCTTCACCAGCTATTACTTCACAGCCGGCAAATACATCAACCTGTATTGGCACCAACGCAACATTCAGTATAACTGTTTCCGGAACTAACACCTATAACTGGCAGGTTAGTACAGATGGAGGAACTACCTGGAATAATGTTAGCCCGGCAGTTACAACAACCACACTTACTTTAACTGCCATTACTTTAGGAATGAATAACAATCAATATCGTTGTGTGGTAACCGGAGGTTGTCCGGCTGCAGATTTAAATTCTTCAGCTGCAACTTTAACTGTAACTACGGGTGCCATAGCTATTACAACAAACCCAACCAATACATCTGCCTGCGAAGCCGGCAATGCTTCTTTTAGCGTTACCGCAACCGGATCAAGCCTGACTTACAACTGGCAGGTTAGTACAGATGGCGGAACCACCTGGAATAATGTAAGCCCGTCAGTTACAACGTCAACACTTACACTAACCGGTGTAACAGCAGGTATGAATAACAATCAATACCGTTGTACAGTAAATGGAACAGGAGCTTGTACTCCTGCAGGTATCAATTCAAATCCTGCTGCATTAACTGTCAACAATACCGTAGCCATTACTACCCAACCTGCTGATGTTTCAGCTTGTACTGGCAACAATGCTACATTCACTGTAGCTGCTTCTGGTGCAGGTCCTGCTTATAACTGGCAGGTGAGTACAGATGGCGGAAACACCTGGAATAATGTTAGCCCGGTAGTTACCACTGCAACGCTTACACTAACAAGTGTAACAGCAGGTATGAATAATGATAAATATCGTTGTGTCATCACTGGCACCTGTTCTGTTGTTGGAATTAATTCAAACGCTGCAACTTTAACCATTGTTACGGCAGCATCAGTAACTTCACAACCTGTAAATACTACTGCTTGTGTTGGAACAAATGCCAGCTTCAGTGTTACTGCCGGCGGTTCCGGAATTATATATAACTGGCAGGTAAGTACAGATGGCGGAACCACCTGGAATAATGTAAGCCCGGTGGTTACCACTGCTACGCTTACACTAACAGGTATTACTGCCGGAATGAATAATAATCAATACCGTTGTACAGTGAGTATCTCCTGTAACCCGGTTGGTGTAAATTCAGACCCTGCAACATTAACTGTGAATACAGCTCCTTCAATAACTGCACAACCCGCTAATACGGCCGTTTGTACTGGCGCAAATGCTACATTCTGTGTAACCGCTACCGGTGTTGGAGTTACCTATCAATGGCAGGTAAGTACAGCCGGATGTTCCGGTCCATGGAATAATATTACCGGCGAAACGAATAATTGCCTGAACCTGATTGCTGTTACAGCAGGTATGAATAATAACGTTTACCAGTGTATTGTTTCAGGTACATGCTCACCATCAGCAACGTCAACATGTGCAACACTTACAGTAAATACCGTTGCAGCCATAACTGCTCAACCAGCAAGTGTAGCAGGTTGTACAGGTGGAAATGCTGCATTCAGCGTTGCTGCAACAGGCTCTGGTTTAACTTATAACTGGCAGGTAAGTACAGATGGCGGAGCTACCTGGAATAATGTAAGCCCTGCCGTTACTACTGCAACACTTGCTTTAACCGGAGTAACTACAGGAATGAATAATAATCAATATCGTTGTATCGTTGGTGGTAGTTGTACCGCTGTTGGAATCAATTCAAATGCTGCAACTTTAACACTGGCTACATCTGTTTCATTTAGTACACAACCGGTCAGTGCAGGAGTTTGTGCAGGCACTGATGTAACATTTACTGTTGCAGCTTCCGGTACCGGTTTAGCTTATAACTGGCAGGTTAGCACAGATGGTGGAAACACCTGGAACAATGTTAGTCCCGTAAATACTACTAATACACTTTCTTTGATTGCTCCAACTGTTTCTATGTCAGGTAATCAATACCGTTGTGTGGCTTCTGGTAATTGTAACACGGCCGGTGTTAATTCAAACATTGCCACTTTAACAGTAAACACATCTGTAACACTTACTTCACAGCCAACAGATATTATCGGCTGTATAGGATCGGCAGCTGTATTCAGTGTAACCGCTACGGGTAGTTCCATTTCGTATCAATGGCAAGTCAGTGTAAATGGTGGCCCCTATGTTGACCTTACCAATACATCACCATATTCAGGTGTTAATACAAATACATTAACCATAAATCCTGCCACAGGTTTAAGTAACAACAGGTATCGAATAAATGCTTCTGGTGCACCTTGCGGCGGAATCATTACTTCTAACAGCGCATTATTGGATGTGAAACCTTCGCCGGTTGTTGTGCTAACTTCAGCGTCTTATTCTAATATTACACCATACATCAGAACAACACTATATACAACTGTTAGCCCTGCGGGATCATACACTTATCAATGGTTCAGAGATGGCATATTAGTGCCGGCACTTACTGCCGACAGATTTGCAGTAACGGTTGATGATCTTGGAGTGTATGATGTAATTGTTACAGATGCAAATACCGGTTGCAGTAGTAAAAAATCCAATACTGCTGAAGTGGATTTTGCTGTTTCCAATCAGTTGTTTATTTATCCTAATCCGAGTACAGGACAGTTTCAGGTGAGATACCTTAGTTATACAAACAATGTATCCCGTACATTAAATGTGTATGACAGCAAAGGTGCCAGGGTTTATTCTAAACAATATACTACTGCCGGACCTTACACAAGGATGGATGTGAACATGGATAATGCAGCTTCTGATGTTTACCTTGTTGAAATCAGGGATGCAGCAGGAAATCGTTTAGCGTCAGGAAAAGTAGTGATCAGGTAATAACTTATTTTAATGTAAACATAAACTGCCTCTTAATGGGGCAGTTTTTTTATGACTTCATCATTCCCCCGTCAAAAATACCCATCGTCCTCTGTAACCCTTTTTGAATAAGGGGCTCCGTCCATTCTGTTAGGTAAAAACAAGCCATGCCAGTGCAGGGAAGTTTCTTCATTCAATTCATTATGTACCCATATTTCTCCTGTGTCGCCTTCAGTGAATGTAAGTGTAGGCATGGGTATTTGCCCGTTTACGGCAATGGCTCGTTTTTGTTTTTTGCCAAAGGTTACCATCGTATCTCTTATATACAAATGATACACAACAGTACGTGGGGGCTGAGCGGCATTAATGGTTTTAATAGCCCCTAAATTTGCCTTTGCCATTTTTATATTCTCCATAGTGGCACTGTTGTCTCCCATATTCATACCACTCATATCTTCTTCTGGTTTTTCTCTCACTAATTTCATACCGCACTTAGGACAGTTGCCCGGTTTGTCTGCATGTATCTCCGGATGCATGAGACAGGTATATCTTTGAAAGCTTTGTGCCGATTTATTCAAGTCTGTGTTTGCCATTTCACTATGTTTGTGGCCTGTGTGACCCATTAACGGATTACTATAAGCCTGTTAATTTGGCGAAGCTGATTTATCACTTTCGCTTTTTACAGGAACTAAGTTCATTCCACATTTAGGACAACTACCTGGTTTGTCCTGTACAATTTCAGGATGCATGGGGCAGATATATTTTTGCAGAAGTTGATGTTCCATTATATTTTCATTTAAGAAGCCGGTGAAGAATTAACGCAAATGCCCAGAGGCTGGTAAAAGATAACAAAAGCCACTTGAAATCTGAACCAATTATAAAATTAACAACTGTCATTAAGCTTATAGAACTTATTCCTGAAAGGGTGCTTTGGTTTGCTTGAGCATTGCAATGCCGATAACACATAATGCAGTACCTGAAATGAAACTGGCTGTTGCTGAAAAACACATTGCTTATCTAGTTTTTGATTTAATATTTTGGTTTCGGCGATTTGATAAGCCGTAAAAGATGTTATTCTTAAGTTCATCAGTTCCTCAATACCACCTTACAATACTTCATCATAAAATAAATTCCTTAATCAACAGGCTGCCGGAATAATCTTACACAATAGCCTGTTGATTAAGGAATTTTAGGCTACAACTGTTTTGCATTCTGCCTCACACTTTTTACATTCTTCTTCACATTTTCTGCATGCTTCTGCGCATTTTTTGCAGAACTCGACGTCTGGATGCTTTTCACATTCTTCGGCGCATGCACGGCAGGCTTCGGCACATGCATGGCAGGCTTCAGCACATTGATCGGCTGATTCTGCAGAATTACTGTCCATACTTCTGCATGCTGTGGCACACTTAGTACATGCTTCAGCACAAGCGAGGCATAGCTTTACACATAGTTCCATTCCTGGTTTCCCTTTGCAGTCTGCAGCGCAGGTGTTGCATAGCTCTGCACATGCTTCACAGGCATCTATACAGTTTTGAAAAGTTTGATTACTCATTTTTACAAAATTTAAGATATTCTTTCAGTTCCGCTGTTGCCCGGCTTTCAGTTTCGCTGTTACCCGATAACGGTAATTAATTTTCATGTTTTGTGTATGTTCCTTCTTTCATCATTTTCATTTGCTCATCTGTCATTTTTTGTTTCACTAATGTCATTCCGCATTTGGGGCATTTGCCCGGTTTATCACTCATCACCTCATTATGCATCGTGCAGGTGTAGGTTTCATCTTTTGTTAACTGCTCAGTTTTTGCATTGCTGCCGTTACCGGAACAGGCTGTAAAAACCAGTACTGCTGTGAGGAAAATAGCGCCAATAAAAAGTAACTTTTTCATAATTTATTTTTTAATTTGTTAAGACTGATATGGTATTAATATTGATTTTAACTTTCTACCATAACTTCTTTAATTGTATAATGCCCCGTTTTATTAAGTTGGGCCTGCAATTCCACCACATCAATTGCTTCGCTCATAGTAAGAACGGCACTTTGAGGATGAAGGTGAACTTCTGCATCTTCAACATCGGGAAGTTTTAGTAAGGCATTCTTTATGCTGCTTACACAACCACCGCAGCTCATCCCTGTTAATTCATAGGTCTTTTTCATTTTTCAGTGTTTATTTTAAAAATTGAGTTCAGGTTAAATAGCTGTAATCCAATTCAGACAGAAAATAAACAATTCATTTACTTCTTCGGGAATTGAAAAAGAATCCAATGACCACTATTAAAATAACAAGTATTAAACCCCACCAACCCAAATGCATTCCCCAGTAATTGGTAACTTCCGTTATTTTCCATCATAGTTTTAACTTTTAAAAGTTTTTAATAATTAATGTTTCATTTTGCTATCCATGCCCTCCATTTTATTCATATCCATTTTTTCTCCCTTCATCTTTTGCATCATATCCATCATCTGAGGGTTTTCCATCATTTTTTTACACATCCCGGACATCATGGAGGTATCACTCTTACTAGCTTCCATCATGTTCATCATCCTAGTATGCATCATACTAGGATTGTCCTTCATCATTTTCATCATCGCCACATGATTTTCCATCATTGGCATCTTTCCATTTTCCATCATCATCATTTTACCGTTTTTGCTATTCATCATCGCCGCCATCATTTCTTTCGACATCAAACTATCGTCAGCAATTTTGTTCATCATTTCCATTCTTGTTTCAGTTTTGGAAAGCGTTTGATTTACATCTGTACCGGATTGGCAGGATGCAAAAAATGTAATTAAGGCAATCAGCATGGTGAGTTTTTGTAATGATTTCATATTTTTGATTTTTAAATTATTAATTGGCTGTTTTAATGTGAAAGAGTTTTCACAACGGCAGTAAGGTAGGTCTGCTGATTATAGTTTATGATATACAATTAATTAAAAAAGTTACATCATTCACACATTCGAACAACGTGAACAAAAAGAAGTACTGGCAAATAATTTTAAGCTGGCAGATTTTTTTAGAATTTAGTATTTACATCGCTTTCATATCATGCCCGGCCATGGGGTTAGCTCCTTTCTTAAAAATATATTCGCTGTTGAGTAAATAGGCACCAGTAATCACCACCACATCACCTGGTTGCAATCCGCTTCTTATTTCTATCATGCTACCTTCCTCTGCGCCCACTACAACCATTCTGTTTTTGAAAGTATTTTTCGCTGTTTGTATCCATACTGTTGCTCCTTTAGCATCACGGATAACTGCATCAACAGGTAATGTAAGCGCAGAACGTTTTGAACCACTGAGGTAAACATAAGCAGACATACCTGGCTTTAATTTGTTGTTTTTGTTTGGGATGGAAACCCTTATCAAGTTGATCCTTGATTCGGGCACGATCTCCGGGTTAACAAAGCTGATATTACCTTTGATCGCTTCATCGCCCAGTTCGGGAATACGAACAATGGCAGATGCGCTTTGCTGCAACTGTGCAAATTGTGAAGCATATACCTGTGCTTCAGCCCATAATGTAGAAAGATCTGCTAGTTCAACTATAGTACCACCTTCCATAACATAGTCGCCCTGGCGCACACCTAAAACTGTAATATAACCATTGCCGGTACTGTAAAATGTAGTTGTAGCACTGGCTTTGCCCGCCTGAACAAGCTGCGTAATTTGAGCATCACTCATTCCCCATAACTTGAGCTTATTTCTGGCACTTTGCAGCAATGAACTAAAATCCATAGCATCATTACCGGCGAATGCTTTTCGTCTTTCCAATGCCAGCAAATATTCTTCTTTGGCATTATTTAGTTCTTCACTGTAAATATCAAATAACTTATCTCCCTGGCTTATATAGTCACCAACATTTTTAAAATACAATTGTTCCACTCTTCCCATAACTCTTGAACTGATTGCCGAGGTTCTTGTAAGGTCGAAATTTAAGACCGCTGTTAAAACAGTTTGACTGCCAATATTTCCTGAACGGATGGTATCAACGGAAATATTTCCTAATTGAATTTGCTGATGGCTGAGTTGTAATTCATCTTTATTTTGTGCAGTGGATTTTTTTACTGCTGTAAGCGGCATTTTACAGATAGGGCATTTGCCGGGTTTACTTTCCACAACCTGCGAGTCCATCGAGCAGGTATAATACACATCACTATTTTCAACATGCTTAACATGTTTTTTGCCAGAGCAGGCCATTAAAAAACCAAGAAAAAATATTAGTATAAAACGCATAACTACCTGTTTACTTTAATAAAGCTTTCGCTGTCAATTAAAAATTGTGTTTTTACCGCTACAGAATCAGTTTCTGATAAACCGCCTGTAATTTGTATGTTATTATCGAGTGTTATCCCTGTAGTAACTTTCATTGGCCGGAAGCCATCAGTCACTTTCAAAAAAACAATTCTGTCAATACCCAAGGAGGTTACGGCTTCCTTTGGCAACCAATACCTCATTGCCGGATTTGAAAAGATCAACCCACGCACCTGGCTTCCCACCGGTAATCGCAGGCTGGAATTATCGAAGTAAACCCGTGCCGAAGTAGTCCGGGCTCCCTCCCTGTAAAAAGGCTCTATAAAATCAATATGCCCCTGGAAAGCTTTTCCTGGCGCAGCTTCCGGTGTTATTTTTACCAACTCTCCTTTTTGAATCAAAGCCTGGCCATCAGTATAAATATCTAATAATGCCCATGCCTTTGAAGGGTTATAAACACTAAAAAGACTTTGTCCCTTTAGCACATACATACCTTCTTTTAAATTTAATAACTCTGTACTGGGATTAATAGCAATCATAGATGATGATGATGCCTTCGGCCTCATAGCAGCAGCACCCTCGCCGGCATTATGCACATGGCCGCTTACATTGCTATAGACAGTTTCAGCAAACAAGGATTTGCCGGTTTGCATTATTCTTTGTAACTGCTCTGAACTCATTCCCAACAGTAATAATTTTTGTTTGGCTGCTGCTATCAGCGAAGTATTGCCTGCATCATTTTTTAAAATGAACAGTAAATTTTGTTGTGCAGTAAGTAGCTCCGGGCTGTATATCTCCATTATTTTCTGGCCTGCTTTAATGTACTGGTATTTATAACGAACATATAATTTTTCGATCCTTCCATTTATCCTTGCTGAAATATTCCCGATCATACGGGTATCGTATTCAACCCTTCCAAGCGCATCTATTTTGGCACCTACCTCTTCTTTTTTAATAGCAGTAACCGGAATTGCGGAAATGACATGCTGGTTTGTAGGTTTTAATAATGATGCTAACTGTACACCGGTAATGGTGGCGGCATCCATTTCTTTTTTTACCAGTTGCATTCCACAAATGGGGCAATTGCCCGGTTTATCACGAATGATTTGAGGATGCATCGAACAGGTATATAGCTCTTTGCCTTTATCTGTATTAGTG
>JANOPU010000279.1:0-4540 GCA_031422055.1 Ferruginibacter sp. | reverse complement strand
TACAAATACCAGTACCTGTGTAAATGATGGTACTATTCAATTAACACCGGGTGGAGGAGTTCCGGGTTATACTTACAGTTTGGATAATATTACTTATCAGGCAGGAAATTCATTTACAGGATTGGCTGCAGGTAATTATACCGGTTGGGCAAAAGATTCCAGAGGATGCACTGCTTCGGTACCTGTAACGATTGGAACGAATCCTGCAATAGTTGTTACGGCTTATGTAACAGCTGCCACCAACTGTGAAACCAGTAACGGATCAATACAATTATTCAGAACAGGTGGTACAAGTCCTTTTACATTTAGCCTGAATAATGTTACTTACCAGGCAGGTAATTTATTTAGTGGCCTAACTGCCGGTTCTTATACCGGTTATATAAAAGACTCAAAAGGTTGTATAGGTTCATTGGCAAATATTGTGGTTGGACCTAATTGTGCACCTCCAAAACCAAATGTATTTACAAAAAACAATGATCTTAATATCATTGGGAATACAGCATTAAAAGTTAACGCTTTTCCGAATCCAAGTTCAACTGAATTCACATTGGTTTTAACCGGTAACAGTAATGAAAAAGTAGTTATTAATGTAACGGATATCATGGGTAGAAATATTTACAATGTAAGGGATAACAGTAAACAACAATTTCATTTTGGAAGTAACTTTAAACCGGGTATCTATAACATACAGGTGATACAAGGCAATCAAAGGAAAACTATTAAACTGGTCAAAGAATAACTGATCTATGTTTTTGTAAAAGAGGCTGTCCTTGTAAGGATAGCCTCTTTTTTTATTCAGTATTCTTCAGCCACCATCTATCATTATTCAATTCTTAAATACAATATCTGACCAATTCTGCCGTTATTCACCTATCCAAATAACCGGAAATAAAACAAAATTCTATGAAAACTTTTTTACACAGGACAGTTCGATCTGTACTAATGTTCCTGATTACCAATCTCTATATCAATAATTTAGCCATTGGCCAATCATGCGGCAATAACGATATTGGCTTTAACAGCAATTCAGCAACCAACACATTAACAATATGTTCCGGAACTACCGGAACAACAATTGATGGGGGAAGTCCTGCCGGTGCAAATTATCAATGGCAGGTATCAGTAAATTCAATTTCAGGGCCATATACTGCTGTCTCACCTAACCCCGGAGATGTACAAAATTGGATTGTGAGTTCTACCTATTACAATACTGCGGGAACTTATTTCTTCCGTAGGGTTGTTAGTAACAGCAGTGGATGCAATGGAAACAGTGATACTGTTTCATTAACTGTAAAATTTTTACCGGTGGTTACAAACAACGGAACCAATTCTGCAAATTGCGTAAATACGGGTTCAATCATTTTATATGGCAATGCTGGTGTATCACCATATACATACAGTATTGACGGAACTAATTATTTTGCAGGTAATTCATTTAACAATCTTGCAGCAGGTACATATACAGGGTATGCAAAAGATGCTATTGGTTGCGTTGGTACAAAACCAGGTATTACAATTACTGCAGCAGCAGCATTAAATGTTACTGCCACACCGCGTAATGCAAGCAGTTGTGCTGATGACGGATCAATAGAATTATACAGAACAGGAGGAATTGGGCCATTTACTTACAGTTTAGATGATATTAACTACCAGGCAAGCAATACTTTTAACGGCCTGGTTGATGGAACATATACCGGTTGGGTCAAAGATTCCTATGGATGTAAAGGGTCATTGGCAGGAATCATAGTTGGAAAATCAGCAGCCGTTACCGTTACAGCAACTAAAACAAATACCAGTGCATGCGGAAATACAGGTGCTATACAACTTTTTCCAGGTGGTGGGGTACCAGGTTATACATATAGCCTTGATAATATTACTTACCAGGCCAGCAGTCTGTTCACAGGATTAGCTGCCGGAACTTATACCTGTTGGGCAAAAGATGTAAGAGGTTGTACTGCATCTGTTAGCATTTCTGTAGGAACCAATCCGGCTATAACGATCACTGTTACAGCATTCCCACGAAGTACAAGCAGTTGTATTAATAACGGTTCTATACAAATATTCAAAACAGGTGGAACAGGTCCATTTAGTTATAGTATAGACGATATTACATATCAGGTTAGCAATACCATAACAGGCCTTGCTGCTGGTACTTATACGGCGTGGGTTAAAGACGTAAATGGTTGTAAAGGATCACTGGTAGGGATAGTAATAACCCAATCAGGTACAGTTTCTGTTACAGAAAGACATACAAACACAAGTACCTGTGCAAACAACGGATCTATTTCTTTAACTGCAACAAGCGGTGTTGCTCCTTATAGTTATAGTATAGATGATATCACCTATCAGGCAGGTCGTTCTTTTTCGGGATTAGGAGCTGGTAATTATACAGGTTGGGTAAAAGATGTAAATGGTTGTAAAGCTTCAGTGAGCCTTACAATTGACTTGAATCCTATCGTTGTAACTGCCTTTAAAAGAAATGCCAGTAGTTGTGGTGGTTCCAACGGATCCATACAATTATTCAGAACCGGTGGTATGGGGCCATTTACTTATAGTATCAATGGAACTACTTATCAAAGCAGCAATGTATTTAACGGCCTTACTCCGGCAACTTTTACTGCTTATGTAAAAGACAATAGTGGATGTATCGGTACACTTATTATTAACCTGGGGCCACAGAGTTCAACCATCAGTTTAACTTCTGGCACGGGTACAGATGCTCAGGCAGTTTGTAACAATAGTGCTTTAGTTGATATAACTTATGCCATAGGTGGTGGTGGAACAAGTGCTTCCATTACTGCAGGCGCATTACCTGCCGGAGTGTCCGGTTCCTTCAATACTGGTGTATTCACAATCAGTGGTACTCCAACAGTTGCAGGATCATATAATTATACCATAACTACTACGGGTACCTGTACACAGGTTACTGCAAGCGGAACCATTTTGGTTAACGCTGAGTTTAATACAACATTTACCAAAACTATGGCCAGTTCATGTGGAAATGGTGATGATGGTACCATAACAGTTTCCACTACAGGAGGTTCAGCACCATATACGTATAGCTGGACAGGTCCGGGTGGTTTTTCTGCATATACAGCTGCAGTAGCTGATCTGGTGTTAGGTGATTACGATGTTATAGTATCTGATGCTTTATCGGCATGTTCTAAAACTATTCCTGCAATTACGATCTGGCAGGCAGAGAATCCGGTTGTTACAAACAATGGTTTAATTTCAGCAAGTTGTTCGGCTACCGGTGTCATTATTTTATATGGAACGTATGGTGTTGCACCATTCACGTTTAGCCTTGACGGAACAAATTACCAGTCTGGAAATACATTTAATAATTTGAGCCCGGCTACTTATACAGGTTATATTAAAGATCTGAAGGGATGTGTTGCAACAAAAACAATTGTTGTTGCTGTTGCGGCACCTGTAAGCGTTACATCTTATGCATGGACGGCAAGCAACTGCGCATCAGCTAATGGAAAAATTCAATTATTCCGTACCGGTGGAATCGGGCCATTTACTTATAGCCTTGATGGAACTACTTACCAGGCCAGTCCTTTATTTACCGGACTTTTACCCGGATTATACAGAGGGTTTGTTAAGGATTCAAAAGGCTGCACCGGATCTTTGCCAGATATCAATGTTGGCCCAAATTGTCCTCGCCCACTCGCTGCAACTGGAAATGCATATGTAAATACAGCCAAGCAACCGGAAAGTAATGTAAAGTTGCTGGAAGCATATCCGAATCCAAGTACAAATGATTTTACGCTGGTATTAACCGGTTATAGTAAGGAAAAAGTAAGCATAACAATAACGGATATTTTTGGAACAAAGGTTTATCAAACAACCTCTGTAAATAAACAAAAAATCAGTTTTGGAAATAATTTCAAACCGGGATTGTACTTTGTAATGGTAGAGCAGAACGGTAAAAAAGAAAGTATCAAACTCACAAAAAATTAAACCCGGATTTTGCAGTTGAAATAGTAATGAGAGGAAAAAAGGCAATAAAGACGGGTATTTGGGCAGATTTTTTGGGCGAAATCATAGTGAACTATGGAGAGATCAAAAAATCAAGCAAATGCCTGTGTTTGAAGCATTTTTTTCTCGTAATAGATTTCAACTGCAAAATTTGGGTTAAAGATTATTTTATTTAATATTTAAAAAAGCTGTCTGGAAAGGCAGCTTTTTTAAATTGGATTTGGCTGAAAGAAGTTCATAGTTTAAGGTTAATTCAATAAAAATCTCATAACGCTGAACAAGGCAACAGTAATATTTTCTTTTTGTAAGAAATAGCAATATTCAGGACCATTTGACGTTATTCCGGTATCCATAATCTTGAAAACAAGGCTTACTCTATATGAAGAGTACAATTTTACATATTCAGTACAAGTGCTTTCACACTGATAATTCCATTTACAAACCATTATCAATTAGCCTTTCTATCTTTTGTAAGAAAGGCCATTTTCATTTAAATCCAATTCAATCCGGCATACACAATTAATTACAATCCAATGAAAAAAGTATTACACAGATC
>JANOPU010000278.1:0-2528 GCA_031422055.1 Ferruginibacter sp. | reverse complement strand
AAAAAATGTCCTAAGAAAGAGATTTCTTCTTCTTGCAAATATATATACAGAAAAAGAATGTATGTTCCTATTTACAGAAAAACAAAAAAACGGTTAGTCAAGCCAGCAACATCCTTGATCCAAATTATGTGATTGGTGTATGGGCAAATGCCAGCCGCCAACAAATAAGTATCTTGAGAGAAGATGGAAAAGGTAGTATTAACTTAGGTCAATGGGTACAGGTTTCAAGGCTTGGTATGCCGCTTACCAACGAAGCAGTAATACCAATTGGTTTGAAAGACTATTGGAACTCTTTATCTCCTTATGAAGACTTATCTAAACTAAGCACTTTTGGAAAATATTTCTACAATCCTGAACTGGCTTTATATATGGATGACAGCTTCTTTGGTGGAGCAGTACCTGGTTTTGCACCGCTGCGTATTCAAAGAAATTCATTGGGTGCATTTGGCTTTGGTAACAATCAAAATGGTTTGTTCGGATTAAAAGGTAATGCCGCATTGAATGGCACTGCTCTGGCTGAGTCTGCATTTGGAGGTTTGTTACTTCCTGCTGCAAACTCTCCGCGTTCTGTTGATCTTTGGCCTATATTCCATACCGGCGTTCCCAACCTGGCTCCTTATCAGTTGGCAACTGGAAAAGCAGGTAATCCATTGGCCGTGGGTAAACCTTTTATCAACAATTTTCTTCCCAATGGCGGAGACATGCTTCGTCTAAACATGGCCGTTCCTCCAACGCCAAGGAACAGCAGCCAATTTAGTGCATTAGGTTTAGTACAGGCAGCAGTACTTGGATTAACAGATCCTGCATACAATGCTACTACTGCAATCCAGAATATTCCAAATATGGATGGCTTTCCGAACGGAAGAAGGCTGGAGGACGATGTTACAAGGATTGAATTACAGGCAGTAAGTGGTGTGGTATTGGCAGCGATTGGTTTGTGGTATGATGATTTTATCCCCGGAACAACTCCAAGCCCGGTAACACCAAATCTTTTGAATGTATTGACCTACAGTACCGGAGTGGATGCAAACGATGTAGCTTTAAAAACATCATTCCCTTATGTGCAGGCACCTTTTGCAGGCAACTACATATGTCCGTGTAATGCTGGTAGCAGCAGGACAAATCCAACGCTCAGAAGTTCTGTAAATACAGGTGGCTTATCATTGAAAACACCTGAAGTTTTTGCAAAAGTTTCTCCCAACCCGTTTGTCGACAACAGCATTATTACCTATCATATAGATGCTCCTGCTTCCATTAGCATTTCTTTGGTAAATGCAGAAGGACAGTTGATAAAGCAATTGGTGAACAAGAATCTTAAAGCCGGAACTTACACAGAAAAAATCGGTAGCAATGGTTTAACCAGCGGTATCTATTTTATCAAAATTGTTAAAGATGGCGAAGTAAAACAAACCATCAAATTGGTAAAAGGATAATCACTTATACAAAGGCTGTTTCAACGATTGGATGAACTGATAAGGGCTGGAATATAAACCCTGATTGGTTATAAAAAAAATGTACCTCTTGTTGAGCTCACATGTAATGAATCCACATTTTTGAAACAGCCTTTTTAATTGGTCTAATACAATGATACTTTGATTTTTTGGAAATCGAATTAAAACAACCAAAATGAAAAATAAAATACTTTATATATCACTCTGCATCCTGTTTATCAGCTCTGTTGGCTTTATTGTTATGAAATACAAGCATAATGAGTTAAAGAAAGAAGCAACTATTTATGTACTACTGCCACGAAAGGGTATGCTAACCAAAACAGATGAATGGATCAATACTCAAAAAAATGTTGACATTCTACAAAAGAAAATTGCAGCAAATGCTGCCGACACAAAATCCATCATTGCTCTTGCTAATTACTTTATTCTGGAAGGAAGAGCTACCGGAAATTATGCATACTATGACAAAGCAGCTATGAAATTGGTGAATGATATTTTGAAAATGGATGCAAACAACTTTGAAGCATTAACCCTTAAATCGTTGGTTTACCTAAGTCAGCATCATTTTGCAGATGGGCTGGCAACAGCACAACAAGCCAGGAACATGATTCCTTATAATGCATTTGTGCATGGGATATTAGTGGATGGTAATGTGGAAATGGGATATTACGATTCGGCATTGGCATGTGCTCAAAAGATGATGGAAATAAGGCCCGATCTGCGTTCCTATGCAAGGGCATCTTACCTCAGGGAAATTTTTGGAGATTATCCCGGAGCCATTGAAGCAATGAAACTGGCTATCGATGCGGGCGTTTCCGGTGATGAGGCCACCGAATGGTCCAGAATACAACTGGGCCACTTATACGAAAATATTGGAGACCTCAAGAATGCTGAAATGAATTACCAGATCGCGTTGAACGAAAGGCCCGGTTATATGTATGCATTGGCAGGTATGGCACACCTTGCTTTGGCTAACAAAAATTACAACAAGGCCATTGATTATTATCAGCAGGCAGCTAAGGATGCCAATGAAGGTTCATTTAGAGAAGAATTGGCCACAGTTTATTTTTTAGCAGG
>JANOPU010000277.1:0-4874 GCA_031422055.1 Ferruginibacter sp. | reverse complement strand
GCTTTGCAGGAAGAAAAAAAAATGCTTGAAGAAAAAATGAACGGCAATGTGGCTTATGATGAATTACAAAAGGCGGCAGACCGTATCACGATCATTATTCAGCAATTAGATGAAAAGGAAATGAGATGGCTGGAATTGAGTGAAAGAGTTTAGTAAGTTTGAGGTTTGATGTTACATTCTGACACTGGATCAACCCTCAAATATCGAACTCCAAAGAGTTTTTTATTTCACTGCAGACCTGCCCAAATGAAGTAATTCATCTGCATCCATATAACCGTCTCCTTTGGCTATCACATTGCCGTCTGCATCAATAAAAAATAAAGAAGGGTAACCGGTTATTCTATATTTTTCGGCTATTAATTCTCCATCTCCTTTTTCGCCATCTAACGTAATGTTTATAAAATTTGAATTAAAATACTTCCCCACCCGGCTGTTTGAAAAAGTAGTACTCTTTAGCCTTTTACAAGGCCCGCACCAAGTTGCATAGATATCAAGAAAAATAAGTTTGTTTTCTTTTTTTGCTAAATCCAATGCTTCTTTCCATGTTACCCTGTGAAATTTTATTCCGTCTTTATTGTCGGTATTAAAATCAGCCCGGGGATTTATGTAAGCATATAATGTGAAAACTAATATAGCGGTAAGTACAGTATAAAATATATTTTTCATTGTGTTTAATAAATTATTATGATTGTAAAAATATACAAAAAAGGATTAGAGCATAATATATTAACATCTCTTTCTGTACTTTGGTAATTTGTTCAGTTATGGTTGTTTTCCAGTATTGCTTTAAGTATATCTATAAATACAAAAGCTGAAAACCTTTCTGCCATTGCAATTTACATAACCACAAGAACAGAAGGACACAAGAAAAACAACCTGATATGTTGGTGTTTTAACCTTTCTGTTATTGAAACTGTTTTTTATTTTTAACTAAACAAACAATTATGATTACACAAAATCTTGTTCAGAAAACAGCTTATGATGTTATGGCCTGTGCCATTGAAGTTCATAAATATTTAGGGCCCGGATTGCTGGAAAGTATCTACCAGGCTTGTCTGGTGCATGAACTAAGTCTTCAGCATCTTTCTGTAAAAGAACAGGTTGACGTTCCTATCATTTACAAAGGAGTTCAAACCAAAGATCCTTTACGGCTGGATATTCTGGTAAATGATTTAATTATCATTGAAGTGAAATCTGTTGAAATATTACTTCCCATTCACCATGCACAAATTATAACTTATCTTAAACTAAGCGGAATACCAAAGGCGTTGCTTATTAATTTCAACTCTATAAATCTCGTTCAAGGCAGCAAAACATTTGTTGATAAATCATTTGCTTCTTTACCAAAAGAATGATTGAAATAAAATCATACCATATGAGTACCAGCTCTTGTGTTCTTGTGGTTTTCAGATTTTCTGGTTTTGTGCTCTTATGGTTTTTTTGTAGTTTTATAATTAAAATATACAACTATGCACAAATACCTAATTGAAAGGGAAATCCCCGGTGCCGGCAAATTGAGCGCTGAGCAATTAAAAGGTATTTCACAAACATCCTGTGGAGTACTTAATAAAATGGGTTCTCAAATTCAATGGATACAGAGCTATGTAACAGAAGACAAGATCTATTGTGTTTATCTTGCCCCAAACAAAGAAATGGTACTGGAGCATGCAAAACAAGGAGGTTTTCCAGCCAATGTTATCAGTGAAGTTTCAACTATCATTGATCCGACCACTGCAGGCTAAATTATATATTTTTATGTTTGTGTTTTGTGACGAACTGGCAAAATAGTATATGCTGTATTTACAAATCGCATTCATGATAGTTGCAGCCAAATTATATTTATGATTGATCATGAGGTTAATAACCCTTCAACAAAATACATATCTATCACTCCTTTATTCTTTGCTTCAATTTTTCCACGGTGTGTACAGGTATATTTATCTTTTATTAATTCATAGGTAGTACCGCTGATGTTTACTCTTCCAATCTGTCCGCTGCTTTCCATGCGGGAAGCTGTATTTACAGTATCACCCCAAATATCGTAAGCAAACTTTTTAATTCCAACGATACCCGCAACAACGGGGCCTGAATGAACACCCAGTCGTAATTCGAAATACGGCTGTCCTTTTTCTATTCTTTCCTGTTTATTTTTTTCAATAAAATTTGCCATTTCCAACGCTGCAGATACTACATCATATGGATTTGTCTGGTTTGTTACGGGCAAACCACCTGCACACATATAAGAATCCCCGATGGTTTTTATTTTCTCTATCCCGTACCTGGTTACAATACGGTCAAATTCACTGTAGCAGTAATTAATTTCAGCAACCAGCTCTTCGGGGGTAAGCAATTCGCTTGCCTGCGTGAAATTTTTAAAATCGGTAAACAACACACTCACCAATTCAAAACTTTTTGCTTTTGCAGTACCGGTCGATTTTAGTTCTTCTGCAGTTTCTTCCGGTAAAATATTCAACAATAATTCATCACTTCTTTTCTTTTCTTTACTGATACGATTGCGTTGAGAAAAGAATACCGCGGCAAATAAAAGTACAATGGCAAAGCCACCAATAAAACTATTACGAACTAATTTTTGTCGTTGTATTTCCCTTTTCTGAATCTCTTTATCCTTGTTAAGCAGATTTATTTGTGATTCTTTTTTCTCCAGATCAAATCCAAACTGAAGTGTTCCTAACTTCTTATCCGTATTAATATTATAGATCGTATCCTTAATAGCCAGTAAAAGGTTCTGATACTTAAATGCATTTGAATAATCTGAATTCTTTGAATAAGCCAATGATAAACCCTCGTATGCTTCTTTCATTTCAGTAACAGCATTCAGGGGTATTCCCACTTCCAGTGATCGTTTATAAGCATCAATAGATGATGCCACATCGCCATTTGCAGAGTAAGCATGTGCCAGGCCTACCAACGATTGTGTCATGTCAAGTTTTGTATCCAGTTTTTTAGAAATTTCAAATGCTTCCAGATGTGTTTTAATTGCATTTCCGAATTCTTTTTGCCTGGTATATACACGCCCGATATAATTCAGTGAATATGGAAGGTTCTCTGTGCCTTGATAAGCTTTAACTGATTGATTTAAGTAAATAAGTGCCGTTGAATCATCGCCGAGTTTATAATAGGTTTCTCCCAGGTTTACAGATGATGTTCCGATAGAATACTGGTCGTTAATTGCCAGGCTTAATTTATACGACCGAAGAAAATACTCAAGTGCTTTCTGGTAAGTTGCCACTTTGTTTAAATACACCCCACCAGTGTTTGTAAGGGAAGTAAGTATCCGCAAAGTATCGCCGGTCTCTTCAGATATTTTTAACGATTGCAAATGCAGTTCCAGCGCCTTGGCATCATCACCCCGGGCAAAGTATATCGCTCCCTGGTTGCCGAGCATATTGGCAACCCCTTTTTTATCCCCTATTATTTGATACACTTCCAAAGCCTGTTGCCAGGTTTTAATAGCATCCACATATTTTCCCTGCAGGTAGAAACCGATACCCATATTTTTTAAAGCAAGCGCCAACCCTGACTGGTAATTGATCTTTTCTGCAAGGCTTCTTGAAGACGAGGCTATAATAACAGCCGTATCTGGATTATCATTAAAATAGCTTTTACTTAATGAATTTAAAATATTTACCCTGATGGTATCAGAGATATTTGAAGAAAGTATTCTTTTCAGGCTGTCGATCTCACTGGCATAACAATTAGCAAAAAAAGAAAATAAAAATACCGAGTTCAATATTATAAAACGGGTGATTTTATTTTTCATTCCGATAAATATTTATGCATTGTATAACTAAGATAAAGAGATTGAATGAATGTATCATATAATTTCTGTCAAAAGTTTCATTCATTACATATTCCGATGCTTCTATTTTATTTAACTTGACTTCTTTTCATTTTAAGCATCCAGCATCCAGCATCCAGCATCCAGCATCAACCATCAACCATCAAGCATCCCTATAAAAAAAGGAGGCCGTATCATACAACCTCCTTTAAAAAAATAATTACCTTTCTAATTCTTGATTTTTATAAGCTTTACTATTTTTCGCTGGCTTCCCTGAATAACTTCAACAAAGTACATTCCCGGCCTCCAATTTTCTGCACTGATCCTCATGGTATTATTTGCACCTGTTTTTTGAACGGATACAACTTTGCCATCAGTATTCCATATTTTGATATCAACTGCTGTTTTGAGATCGCCTGTAGTGGTTGCCAGATTAAAATAACTATTAACCGGGTTTGGACTAACAGTAACGTTTAGCTCTTTATTATCAGTTGATGAAGCGTCTGCCTTAGCAACAGGAATTTCTGTTGTTGTTGGTTCATTGCCATTAGAATTTCTGGTTAAACCAGTATTGGTTCTCAGACAGAAAGCATCCATTTTCATCGTATTGCAGCTGGCAGAACTTTGTACCCTTACTTTGGCAGTACCGTTAGGAGCTGTAGCAGTAATAGTATAATAAGCGAGCTGACCAAAGTTTACATCTACATCGCGGGTTACTGCCACATCTGTTTGTCCCAATACTGCTCCAGAGGCACTCCGGAATACAAGGCTTATTTTAGGGCTGCAGGATAATCCTGCTGTATGTATTCCCGAAAATCCGGTAAAGGTTAAAGAAGTCCCGGCACCAACAGACACATCCTGAAATACAACTGATGGCTTACCGTTAGTATTATTAAAGCCATTTTTAGTGCCGCAGGCAAAATATGTTGTACCTGTGCTTACAGTACCACCTGTTGCAGTCCATCCGGTTGTGCCGTTTTCAAAGCTACCATTTGTCAACAGGTTGCCTGAGGTATTGATACAACCACAATCAGGTAATAATCCAAAATCATACGAATTATTTACGTTGTTGTTA
>JANOPU010000276.1:0-12233 GCA_031422055.1 Ferruginibacter sp. | reverse complement strand
AGCGTTGGCACCGGTTAAAGCAGTATTCCACCTTACTCTAACCCGCATACGTGTAGTAGTGATTGTAGCGTTAGAAGGAATAGTTACATTACCGGTAATAGTTACACCAGCTCCACCACTTGCGGCGGCACCCACTAATGTAAATTCAGAAGTTTCAAAAACTCCATTTTGATTGGCATCTATCCATACTCCTACAAATTCATTACCACCCGGACCAACTCTTACAGACATGGGGAAAGTACCGCCAGCAATAACTGTTGCAGGCGCTACAGTAGCAGCATAATTGGTATATCCTGTTCCGGTACATCCACTGGAAGCATTATTGATGCCTGCAAAATTTACATTCAATATCTCATCATCAAGAGTGCAGTTTGTATTACCAGGAATGCAATAACATGAAAGCGGTGGATTCATTGTAACCTGTATTGGAGTTGAAGCGCCTGTATTAGGTGTACAGGAAACATTGCATCGATACCATGTTGAGGCATTTTGTGTTGTAGCTAAAGTAGCATTAGTTGCTCCTGTTATATTCGTCCATACTAAATTATCAGGTGATGATTGCCACTGATATGTAATACCAGGGCCGGCAGATGGATTTTGTAATGAAAGTGTAAATGATATTGCCGGACATACAGTAGTTACTGTTGAAAGCGTATTTCCCGGAGCCGGAGTACCGGTGCAGGTAGCGCCATAAAGTACCTGATCAACACCTATATAGTTGGAATTAGCCCCTGCAGGACCACCATCTGTTACAAAATACCTGAAGGCGAAACGGCCGGTTGTAGGAACTGCAATACCTGTAATGGTTGCAGTGTATTGTGTCCAGACTTCAGGATAACCTGTAGTAGTTAAGGTTGGATTAATATCAACCAGTACTGTAGTAAAATCTCCCACACTTGTATTGGTATTTCCTACATCAACACTTGCGCCATTTGTACTCATTCTAAGTTGCAGTCTGTCGGGAAATACACCTCCACCAGTTAAAGCACGAGTATAAAATGAAAAAATATTACCGTTTGCAATCGCAACAGTGGGTGTAAACAGCCAGTTGTTGATGGTATTTGCACCAGCAACACTGTTAAAATTTACTCCGGCATATGAGTTGGCTGGTCCGCTAAATGCATTAAAAGCATTTACATTTCCCTGAAACCAAGTTGGTACAGAACCAATAGGAGTACTGAGATTTTGTTGTGCCCATCCCGCAGGTAAAGGCACCATAGTTGTAAATCCTTCGTTTATTAGCTGAGCTTTTATGCCAGATGACCATAAACCTGATAAAATGATAAGCGTGGCAAACAGTCTAAATTTTTGGTAGAAAAATTTCATGTGAAATGAGTTTAATTAGAAGATAAAAGTTTTGATACTATAAAAATAGTAAGAAAAAATGTTTTTAACAATTATTTGTATTCGCCTGTAAATCTTAACTGGTTTTCCTTACAAATTCGATAAAAGATTATTTAATAAATAAAGCTTTCAGTTCACTGGCTTCCTCGGGTTTCATTTTTCCTCCAAGTATCAACCTGATTTGTCTTCTTCTTAAAGCTCCCTCAAATAATTTTATTTCATCCTGAGTTTCAGGTATCAGTTTATTTACAGGCCTTGGTTTACCGTTGGGATCTAAAGAAACAAAAGTATAATAAGCTTCATTGCTTTTGTATTTGTATTGTTGAATGGCGTCTTCTCCCCAAACATTCATATGCACTTCCATACTGCTGTTGAAAGCTCTGGTAACCATTGCTTCAATATGTACAACATTTCCGATCTTGATTGGTGTCTCAAAAGAAATATTGTCAACTGATGCTGTTACTACAGGCGCTGCACAATGTTTCATAGCTGCCAATGCGGCTGCAATATCCATCCAGTACATCAGACGGCCTCCCATCAGGTTCCCAAAATTATTTGTATCATTAGGTAAAACGAGTTCTGTCATAATAACCAGCGATTCACTTGCTTTCTTATCCATTGTGTAATTTTTTGCAAAGATAAGGAGGAAGGGAAGGTGGAAGGTAAAAGGTTGAATGTTGAAGGTAGAAGGTGGAGGGCAGAATGTTTATAAGAAAAGGAACCAAGTAATTTGAATCATATAAGATATAATTACGGAAGTTTTTTTATAGTTTTTTGATTCTTGCCGTTAGTTGTTAATTTCGTATAATAAATTATTGTTTGGTGCATTTGCAATTTGGGTTTAGAAAAATACGATCATTTGCAAAGCCTACACCCTAAATCACACATCATAAACTTTATAATTTGATAGCATCAAATAAGATATCATTCGAAAATACAGAATATGCTTTTGCATATAAAAAAACGAAGGAATTAAAAAAGGCCCATTTTCTTTTTTCTGTCATGGGGAATCCTTTTTTGGTAAACATGGGTTTAACATTGACTCCTGCAGCCATTAAAATGCATATTCCATTTACAAAATATCTTATCAGGCAAACAATATTCAGCCAATTCGTAGGTGGTGAAACACTTTTGGAAACTGCTGCCGTAGCCAATAAACTGGAAAATTATCAGGTACAGGTTATTCTGGATTACGGAGTTGAAGGGGGCAATGATGGCGAAGCTGGTTATGATCATGCAACTGATGAGTTTATCAGAGTAATAGATTATGCAGCTACCCAGAAAAATATACCATTCATGAGTATTAAAGTTACAGGTATTGTACGGTTCGGGTTACTCGAAAAAATGGATGCTGCTATGCAAAATAGCGAAGGAACGTTAATGAAGAGATATACGAAAGTAACTGAAAACCTATCCGATACAGAAAAAGAAGAATGGAAAAGAGTAGTGGGCCGTTTATCCAGGATATGCGAAACTGCTAATAAAAAAAAGGTTGGTGTATTGGTAGATGCAGAAGAAACATGGATACAAGACCCGGTTGATGCACTTACTATTTTAATGATGGATACCCATAATAAAACAAAAGCAGTGGTATTTAATACACTGCAGCTATACCGCCACGACAGGCTTGCTTTTTTAAAAGACAGCTACCAGGCAGCTTTAGAACGTAATTTCATACTGGGTTCAAAACTGGTCAGGGGAGCATACATGGATAAAGAAAGGAAACGTGCTGCAGATATGGGGTACCCTTCACCCATTCAGCCCAATAAAGAAAAATGTGACGAAGACTACAACGCTGCACTGGAGTTTTGTATAGACCATCTAGATAATATTTCTTTGATTGTTGCTTCTCATAACGAATACAGTAATTTGTATACAACACAACTTCTTGATAAAAAAGGTTTAACTCACGATCATGCACATGTGCATTTCTCTCAGCTGTATGGAATGAGTGACAATATAACTTTTAACATGGCAAAGATCGGTTGTAATGTAAGTAAGTATTTACCCTTTGGTCCTATAAAAGATGTGATACCCTATCTCATGCGCAGGGCCCAGGAAAACAGCTCAGTGTCCGGTCAAACAGGCAGGGAACTTGGGTTGATTAAAAAGGAGCTAAAAAGGAGGAATGTTTAATTTATTATTTTTTGTTTTAAATTTATTTCATAATTTGTATAAAAAATTAACTGCTTATGAATCAGGAAATGACAAATAAGGATTCATTAAATGAATTCGAAAAGCCAACTTTACCAACTGGATTAAAAGTTCTCACCATTCTCACATTCATTGGATGTGCTATTGGATTTATTTCTGCTATTTATGGTTTTATGACTTCCAAAAAGACCTATGAGAACCTGAAGGAAACCATGGAAAGCGGGAAGATGGATGACGCTCCGGGTTGGGCTAAAAGCATGATGTCTCCTGAGATGCTGGGGATGTATCAAAAAATGCATGAAAACAGATTGCCTATATTGATACTTACTTTAGTAGCAACAGCATTATGTTTATATGGGGCAATAGAAATGCGTAAATTAAAAAAACAAGGGTATACTTTCTGGCTGATTGGTGAATTGTTGCCATTTGGTACAACAATCCTTTTCATTGGAATGACAGCATACAGTGGGTTTGGATTATTAATAGCATTGATCCCATTGATTTTTATTATACTGTACACAGTAAACAAAAAATATCTGGTTAATTAAACATACTCATGATATATGAAATAAGCCGTTACATTTTTTTATGTAACGGCTTATTTTTTGGATTCATTCAAAAAATCTCTCTCTCAATAATATCAATTTTTCAAGTATTTATTCCATTGTTATTTCTAACTGGAATTATACAATCTAAGATTTAAATGTAGTTTACAGGTCTATTCATTAAATCATGATGGTATAACTTCTTCAGCAAAACTACTTGTTGGTTCGCAGGTGCATACCAGGTTCCTGTCACCAAAAGTGTTATTGATTCGTGCAATAGAAGGCCAGAATTTACTTTTCATAACGTATGCCAATGGAAAAGCAGCATCCTGTCTTGAATAACTATGATTCCATTCATCTGCACAGATCACTTGCTGAGTATGGGGTGCATTTTTCAAAACATTATCTGTTTTATCTACTTTGCCTTCTTCGATCGCTTTTATTTCATCATGAATACTGATAAGTGCTTCACAAAACCTATCAAGTTCAGCCTTGTCTTCACTTTCTGTAGGTTCAATCATTATAGTACCCGGTACAGGAAAACTCATTGTTGGAGCGTGAAATCCATAATCCATTAAACGTTTTGCTATATCTTCTGCTTCAATACCGGCAGATATTTTAAATGGCCTTAACTCAACAATAAATTCATGGGCGCAATAACCATTTGAACCGGTATAAAGTATTTCATAATGCTTTTCCAGTTTGGCTTTCATGTAATTGGCATTGAGGATAGCATATTCTGTTGATCTTTTTACTCCATTTGCGCCAAGCATTTTTATGTAAGCATAGCTTATTAATAAAATACTTGCACTTCCGTAAGGAGCAGCAGAAACTGCTGAAGTATAGGTATCAGGCCATTCAAAATGGCCAGATACCTTATGCCCCGGTAAAAAAGGTTTCAGTTTATTGTTCACACAAATTGGTCCAACACCCGGACCGCCACCACCATGGGGTATGGCAAATGTTTTATGTAAATTTAAATGGCATACATCTGCTCCGATCATACCAGGGCTTGTTAATCCTACCTGTGCATTCATATTGGCACCATCCATATATACCAGTCCGCCATTATCATGTATTATTTTGCAAACCTTCTTAATGCCCTCTTCAAATACACCATGTGTACTGGGATAAGTTACCATTAATCCGGCAAGGTCATTTTTATGTTCTAAAGCTTTTTGCTTAAGGTCATTTATATCTATATGACCTTCATCATCACTTTTTACTACTACTACTTTCATGCCTGCCATGATCGCACTGGCAGGATTGGTGCCATGTGCAGAGATCGGGATCAAAACGATATTCCTGTGTGAATCATTTCTCTGTGCATGATAAGCCCTGATAGTTAACAGTCCTGCATATTCACCTTGTGCGCCACTGTTAGGTTGCAATGAACATGCAGTAAAACCTGTTATTTTACATAAATAATCTTCCAGTTTTGAAATGATATATTGATATCCTTTTGTCTGAGATGCAGGTGCGAATGGGTGTATACCACCGAATTCAGGCCAGCTTACAGGTATCAATTCAGTTGCAGCATTCAGTTTCATGGTACAACTACCCAGGGCGATCATTGAGGTGTTTAAACTAAGATCCTTATTTTCCAATGATTTAATATATCGCATCATCTGGCTTTCACTGTGATGTGTATTGAAAACTGGATGTGATAAATATCCGGAGGTTCTTTTTAAAGATTTCCATTTACCAAATAGGGCATTTGTTTCATCAAAAATTAAAGAGATATTTTTTGATTCAGCCTGACTGAAAATTGCTGCCAGGTTTTTTTCAGTTTCTTTAATATCATTCGATGCAACTTCGTCAATTGACATACTAACTGTTCCGTTATCATTATAATGGAAATTAGCTTTATTTTTTTCAGCAACTTTTTTGAATTTATTTACATCAGTAACTTTAAAAGTAAGCGTATCAAAAAACTGCTCATTCAATAATTTGATACCAGCTTTTTCAAATGCATTTGCTATAGAAGCAGTTAAAATATAAATGCGTTGTGCAATCTTTTTTAATCCTTCCGGCCCATGATAAACGGCATACATGGCAGCCATATTGGCCAATAAAGCCTGTGCAGTACAAATGTTTGAAGTGGCTTTTTCTCTTTTGATATGTTGTTCCCGAGTCTGCAGTGCCATACGTAAGGCACGGTTATTTTGTGCATCTATACTTACACCGATGATACGTCCGGGTATCCCTCGTTTGAATTCATCTTTTGTTGCAAAGAAAGCTGCATGTGGTCCACCATAACCAAGCGGTACTCCAAATCTTTGTGCAGATCCTATCGCAACATCAGCCCCAAGTTCACCGGGAGAAGTGAGTACAGTTAGCGCAAGAAGGTCTGTAGCCATGACAACATAACCATTTATATTATGTACTTTATTGATAAACTCACGGTAATCATTAACTGAACCTTTATTATCCGGATATTGGACTATGGCGCCAGAAAATGTTTCATCTAAATTAATAGAAGCATAATCTCCATGTACCAATTCAATTCCAATGGGTAAAGCCCTTGTTAATAAAACAGCCTTGGTTTGTGTAAAAATATTATTGTCGATAAAAAACTTTGGTGAAGCAATTTGATCTGTTTTGTTTTTATGGTGAAACAACATAGCCATAGCTTCAGCAGCGGCAGTTGCTTCATCCAGTAAACTTGCATTGGCTAGTTCCAAACCTGTTAAGTCACAAACCATGGTCTGGTAGTTGAGCAAACTTTCCAAACGCCCCTGAGAGATCTCAGCCTGATATGGAGTATATTGAGTGTACCATCCCGGGTTTTCAAAAATAGTTCTCAGAATTACACTCGGAGTAATTGTATTATAATATCCCTGCCCGATATAAGTTTTGAAAATTTTATTCTTCGCTGCAATTTTTTTCAACTCAGATAAATATTCGAATTCACTTTGAGCTGCAGGAAGGTTTAATGGTTTTTTTAAGCGGATAGATTCTGGTACTGTTTTGCTGATAAGTTCTTCAACTGATTCAACACCGATAACACGTAGCATTTGAGTAGTATCGTTTTCGCTATTTGTACCAATATGCCTGCCTGTAAATTCTTCTTGTTGTTCTTTGAAAAGATTCATAAATTTTTATTTTGTCGGCATTTGATCATTAATCAATTTTGTCAAGTTATATATATCCGGAAATTCCGGGCCCAATCGTTTTTGTTTTAAAAAAGGTACAATTTAAAATCCTTTGCCGTTTTTAAGATTTAAATTTGCCGCAAATTTACGTTAACCCAACTACATTTCATTGATGATAAGTTTACTTAATTTTGAACTGTGGAAAAGTTAAGCTTAACCGCAATACTATACTTAAACAAATGAGCGAAGAAATTCTTACTAACTGGCAAAAAAAGTCAGCAGATCATCAGAAAAAGTATAAGCAGTTTCTGCAACGACCTGATAAAAATATGGTGTTGAAACAGCTTCCTGATCTTCATGAGGAAGCATTTGAAAAGATTAATTGTCTTGATTGTGCTGCTTGCTGTAAAAATTATTCCCCCCGGTTTAAGACTCCTGATTTGAAAAGGATATCTAAATATTTAAAAATGAAAGAAGGCGATTTCATTGAAAAATACTTGGTGCTGGATAGTGAAGGGGATTATGTGGTAAGATCAAAACCATGTGCTTTTTTGGGTACAGATAATTATTGCAGTATTTATGAGGTTAGGCCTTCAGATTGTTCCCGTTTTCCTTATACGGATGAAGATGTCATTCTGAAAAGGCCAGCAATCACTTTAAAGAATTCAACATTTTGTCCAATAACTTATTTTGTTCTGGAAAAATTAATTGACCAACAGAAATAATTATTTTTCACTGTTATTCAGAATTTTACTCCCATCTCCTTTTGAGAGGGGCTGGGGGGTGAGGTTATCAACTTGCCAGTTCCTGATAGGCTGCAGTTAATGGTCTTTCAATACCTTTACCTTTCCATTCAGGCGAACCGGGTATTTCAGTAGCTTTTAATATTTCGTCCTTTGATTTTCCTGCTTTAATTTCATGTTCCACAAATTTCATCACATTACCAAGGTAATCTCCAAATGCTTTCAGGTCATCTGTTTTGATGGTAATATCATATTCATCACCTGCATGTCCGCAAACATATACTGTTTTCTTGTCAAAAGTATTGGTTGTTTTTTCAAGTAATTTCATCCAGTTGCTGATATCTGCACCGGTTGATTTATCAATATAAGGATGCCTGCGGTTAAAGACCAGATCTCCCATATGTACAATATTCGAATCCTGGAAGTGAACCAGGCTATCTCCATTTGTATGACCTGCGCCGAAATAATAAAGGCATATTTTTTCTTTACCTATTTTTTCACACCAGGTATCAGTAAATGTTAGATCAGGATATAATTGTTTGTCTTCTGTTTTTTGTTTAATAGCAGCATTTTGTTGATTTATTTTGCTGTTGGCATGTGCTAGTATATGCGGAACCATATCTTTAAATGCAATATTTCCGGATGTATGGTCTCCATGATGATGTGTATTTATTAGCAACCTGTAAGGTCTTTCTGTCTTGCCTCTAATTTCTGTAATTAGATGTTGTGCAGAATCTGGAAACTGGGTATCTACAACAATGGTACCTTCCTTATTAAGCATAAATAAGATAGTGCCACCTTTTTCAGAAAATACACCAATTTTATCTGTAAGCATTTTTATTTTCCATGCAGGGTCGTTAATAAAATATGCCAATGATTGCTTGTTTAAGAAACTCAGGCCAGCAATGGTAAGACCGGTATTACGAAGAAAATTTCTACGTTGCATATAAACGAATTTTATCTGGCTGAAAGTTATGGTATTTTACAGTAAAACCAAGAAGCTGTTTTGTAAGTTTAATATTCCATTTTTCTTAAGGAAGGTGCTTTGAACCAGGTTACGATTACTACTCCAATGGTCATACAACCGCCAAAAATCACAGAGGTTACAGTGCCCATTAGTTTGGCGGCCACTCCGCTTTCAAATTGTCCCAATTCATTGGAAGAATTAATGAACATACTATTGACCGACATGACTCTCCCTCTTAATTCATCAGGCGTTTTTAATTGTAAGATCGTACTGCGAACAATAACACTTACTCCATCCATGCAACCACTCATCAGCAATGCAGCAAATGAAAGCCAGAATAATTTGGATATCGCAAATAGAATGATACATAAACCAAATCCCGCAACTGCAAAAAATAAAATTCTTCCTTGTTTGTGTCGAAGTGGCCGAATTGTTAGTGTAGTAACTGTTATAATAGACCCAATATCTGCAGCGGCATTCAACCAGCCAAAACCGATAGGACCGGTGTGCAGGATATCTTTTGCAAAAACAGGGATCAGTGCAACAGCCCCGCCAAATAACACCGCAAAAAGGTCAAGTGATAATGCTCCCAGAATCTCTTTGGTCTTAAAAACATATTGCAATCCTTCTTTTACACTTTGCCAGGTTTTTGTTGCCGTTGTTACAAGAACGGGTTTAATAGAAAGCTTACTGAAAAAAAAATATCCGGCTGCTATGAAAATTAATATAACAAAAAAGCTTTTATTGATACCTATTAACGCTATCAGAAAACCTGCACTGGCATGGCCTAAGATAGATGCAACTAACCAGGTGGCAGAACTGATTGATGCAGCATTGGGTAACATTTCTTTAGGTACTATCTGAGATATCATTGCACCAAATGTAGGTCCGGAAAATGCCCTGATGGCACCCGTAATACCTATTACAATACAAATTAACGTTGCTATGGTCCAGTGATGAAAATTTGTTGCAGTATAGCTGGTTGATAATATTAACAGTAGAATGATACAGATGAAATATGATATTACACACTTCAGCAGTAATTTTCTTTTTTCATTTATATCAATATAGTGCCCGGCATATAAAGCAAGTGAAAGCGCCGGAAGCACTTCAGACAAACCAACAAAACCAAGAGCAAGTTTACTGTTTGTCAATAAATATATCCACCATCCGATAACGGTACCAGTCATTCTGAGCCCCATTATAAAAATACACCGTCCTGCAATGAAATTTTTAAACTCGGGTATCTTTAGTGCAGCGTAGGGATTCTTATTTATTACTGATTGAGACAAGAAATTATCTGGGTTTTTACAAATATAAATTCATTTATCTCAAAAATGTTAAGGAAGGCTGATATAATGTTGCCCATCATCATATTCTTTGTCTAGAGCTGCTATAATCGTGTTTAAATGAGCTTCGTTTCCTATGAAATCTGCATTTGCTGCATCTACATAAAGTGTTTTAATATTATGGTGTTTAATGTATGCAGTATACGTTTCCTGTAAAGAAAATAAGTAATCATTAGGGATAGACTGTTCGTAAGACCGGTTACGTTTTTTAATATTTTCCTGTAATTTGTTTACAGGCGAATGAAGATAAATCAGGATCTCGGGTTGAATAATCTGTTGATTTATGATTTCAAAAAGTTTTTGATACAATCTGAACTCTTCATCAGGCAAATTAACTTTTGCAAATAAAAGGCATTTAGTAAAAAGATAATCTGAAATCGTAATGGACTGAAAGAGTTCTTTGGTTTGTAAAAGATCTTTTAATTGTTTAAAGCGCTCGGCCATGAAAAATAATTCCAGTGGGAAGGCGTATTGTTCAGGATTCTCATAAAATTTTGGAAGAAAAGGGTTTTCAGCAAACTCTTCTAAAACGAGCCTGGCCTGATAGTGCTTACTCAGTAAGGTTGCTAATGTCGTTTTTCCGGCTCCGATATTTCCCTCAATAGTTACAAAATTATATTTCATTACAACTGCAAAATAAGTGGAAACCTAATTACTGTGATTAATTTTTTTTCACATCAAGTTTATCAGGGCACTTTAATAACAGTTGGTGGTTGCTTTCCTTCAAAACTGGATGAATGAAGTTAGGTGAAAGTTCATTCAATGGGATTAGTACAAACCTTCTAATTTGAATAAAAGGGTGGGGGACAATCAGGTCTTTTTGTTTGATGATTTGTTTTCCGAAAAATAGGATGTCGATATCAATGATCCGGGGAGCATTTTTTTTCGTTCTTACCCTTCCCATGATTGATTCAATTTCAAGAATTATTTGCATTACATCATCGGCACTTAAATGAGATTCTGCAATTACAACTTGATTCAAAAAATCCGGTTGGTCCGTCTTTCCCCATGCCGCTGTTGTATATATTGAAGAAACACGGTTAATGTTACCGATCTTTTTTTGAATCAGAGAAATTGCCCTTAATAATTGCTTTTTACTGTTGCCTATATTACTGCCAAGCAATAGGTATATCTTATTCATTTGTCAGGTAAATTCGTTTATCAAATTCAAATAACCTCGTTGAAATAATTTTTATTTTTGTTGCATCCGAATGAGCGGGATTCAAGATGAAATTATTTTCCTGCTCAACAATAGCGGAAGGTACTTTTAATATCAGATATTGCTTTGCTTTTAAAAACTCATCTCCGATAAATTGCGAATATGCAGGATCATCTTTCCAGTCTTTTTTTAATTTTTCCGTATTTATTAATACGGGTTTGATATTGTCCGGAATATTGATAGTAATTAAGTGATAATCGAATGGTTGGTTATACTTTTTTATATGGACAAGAATTTCTAAAATAGCAAGTGAAATATTTTCAGTAGTATAAATGGCAAACTGGCCAGTAGAATTCCACCTTCCTCCATACAATTTAGAACCTGTACCTGATAGGTCATTGATATGGTCTCCTTTGGTTAGTCTGTAAATGATCATGCTAAAATACCATGTTCAATTCTTCCCAACTGGGTAAGTATTTTTTGTATACCATCATATGTAGTGAGAGAATTAAAAGAAAGTTCGCCTTCCAGTGTAGGAGGATTTGTATGTAACCATTCATAAAACCAAGTAGTTTTACCTAATACTTTTTTTCCTGTTGTTAAAACATGATTGATTTGGTGAAAACGTTCTGCATTGATAGGGGCAAACTTACCATTATTTTTAGCATAGCGTTGTAGGGTTCTTTCACTAACATGTAAAATAGCGGCCCATTCAGATTGTGTAAACGGAACTTTATCGGCGATTTTTTTAAATTCTTCGTAAGTGAAATCTTTTACCTGAGGTATTGTTTTAATAGATTTATAAATGGCCATAGGTTCATTTATTTTATTGGGAAGCTCATTTTTTTTAACGGCTGTTTTTTTTGTTGATTTTTTT
>JANOPU010000275.1:0-6059 GCA_031422055.1 Ferruginibacter sp. | reverse complement strand
CACCATTATTGGTGCAGGCCTGGTAGGTTCCCTACTTTCCATTTACCTGGCAAAGCGTGGCAATAAAGTCAGCATTTATGAACGAAGGGGAGATATGAGGGAAGAATCCATGAGTGCCGGAAGGTCTATCAATCTGGCATTAAGCGATCGGGGTATCAAAGCTTTGGAAGAGGTTGGGATCATGGATGAGATCAGGAAGATCGCTATACCCATGCATGGCAGGCAAATGCATAATGTTGATGGCAGTTCTCCATACCAGGCTTATGGTAAAGAAGGCCAGTTTATCAATTCTGTTTCAAGAGGTGAACTAAATTGCAAACTGATGGAACTTGCAGAAGAAAACGGCGTTAAAATTCATTTCAATAAAAAATGTAATCAAATAGACTGGGGTAAAAAAAATGTAACATTTGAGAACACACTTAATTCTCAATTATCAATTGTCAATTATGAATTAATTTTTGCCAGTGATGGTGCCTATTCGGCAGGCAGGCTAACCCACCAGTTGCAACACGACAGGTTTCAGTATTCACAATACTATATTGATTTCGGATATAAAGAATTGAATATTCCTGCAGGTGAAAATGGTGAATTTCTAATGGAAAAAAATGCCTTGCATATCTGGCCAAGGGGTAATTACATGCTGATCGCTTTACCCAATATTGACGGAAGTTTTACTCTAACACTTTTTTTCCCTTTTGAAGGCGACCCATCTTTTAAAACCCTTGACACTAAAGAAAAAACCAGGTCATTTTTTAATGAAATTTTTTCAGATGCTTCGAAACTAATGCCAACCCTGGAAGAAGATTTTTTCAATAACCCGACTTCATCGCTGGTAACAGTAAAATGTTTTCCCTGGATCAGGGATGATCAATTCGCATTGATCGGAGATGCTGCACACGCCATTGTTCCGTTCTTCGGGCAGGGCATGAACTGTGGCTTTGAAGATTGTGCGGTATTAGATAAACTGATAGATAAACATGCAGAAAACTGGAAAGATATATTAGCCGAATACCAGTTACTTCGCAAACCCGATGGAGATGCCATTGCAGATCTTGCATTGAATAATTTTGTTGAAATGCGGGATAAAGTTGGCGACCCTAAATTTTTATTACAGAAAAAGATCGAAGCTGATTTCAGTTCAAAACATCCTGACAAATGGACTCCTGCATATGCTCAGGTTACATTCAGTCCACACATCAGGTATAGCGATGCATTAAAAAATGGCAACAGGCAAGAAACAATCATGCAGAAAGTGATGGCCTTGCCTGGAATTGAAGAAAGATGGCAGGATGATGAGATTGAAAAAGTGATGTTGAAGTTTATTGAGGAGAGAAATTCATAAAGGATCTCAATTGTAAAAGACTATCTCAATAGTAAGGATGTATCTCAATAGCCCTGGCCTTTAGGCCAGGGATTAAATAATTAATAATTTAATAAGGGCTTTAGCCCAAATAAAAAATGTACAAACTCCCCTATTTTACAGAAGAAGATCCCGAAAAAGTGATTGCTTTTATGAAAGAGAATGCTTTTGCCATTGTAACCGGATATGGAGAAGAATACCCGGTGGCTTCACATTTGCCGGTAAATTTTGAAAAAAGAGGGGAAAAGATCTTTCTTGCCGGCCACCTGATGAAGAATACAGATCATCATAAAGCATTTGAAAAAAATGAAAATGTGCTGGTAATATTTAATGGGCCACACTGTTTTGTAAGTGCCGAATGGTATAATAATCCAACAGTTGGGAGTACCTGGAATTACATGACTGTACATGCAAAGGGTAAAATTAAATTTACTGATGAAGCAGGCACATATAAAGCAATCAATGCAATCACTAATAAATATGTTGGAACCGGAACTGCAGCATCATTTGATAAAATACCTGAAGAATATATCAGCAAAATGATAAAAGCAATTGTTGGTTTTGAAATAGAAGTAATCAGTTTCGACAATGTTTTTAAATTAAGCCAAAACCATGATGAAGCAGACAGAAAAAATATCATTCGCCATTTGAAGGAAAGAGGTGATGGGCAGTCGGTGGCAATTGCTGAAGAAATGAAAAAATTGATGGATTCAGATAATCCCAAATAAATACAAATGCATCGTAAAATTCTAATAGAAGAGATAAAAAAGAAAAAGACTTTTTTGTGTGTAGGACTGGATACCGACATTGATAAAATACCTGAACACCTGAAAGGAAATAAAAATTCAATCTTTGAATTTAACAAACAGATCATTGATGCCACCAAAGATCTTTGTGTAAGCTATAAAATAAATACAGCATTCTATGAAGCAATAGGATCAAAAGGTTGGGAAGCGATGGAACAAACAGTTGATTATATTCCTGCTACTCATTTTAAAATTGCAGATGCCAAACGCGGTGATATCGGCAATACATCCACACAATATGCTAAAGCATTTTTTGAGACTTTGAAATTTGATGCAATAACAGTTGCACCATACATGGGCGAAGACAGTATCAGGCCATTTTTAGAATTTAAAGATAAATGGACCATTGTACTGGGGCTGACCAGCAATAAAGGAGCAGCAGATTTTGAAATGCTGAAAGTTGTTGGTCAGGCGACCAACAATGGCGTTGTTGAATTCCTATATGAGAAAGTTTTAGAAAAGATCAGTAATTGGGGATCTACTGAGAACCTTATGTTTGTTGTTGGTGCTACACAGGCCACTGAATTAATAAAGATCCGCCAAATAATTCCAGACCATTTTTTATTGGTTCCTGGTGTTGGGTTTCAGGGTGGCAGTTTATCGGATGTGTCAAAATTTGGCATGAATAAAGATTGTGGCTTATTGGTCAATGTATCAAGGGCTATCATTTATGCCGGAAAAGATGAGAATTTTGCTTTAGAGGCAAGGGAAATTGCATTGCAATACCAAACTGAAATGTCAGCATTATTAAAATAATTTTGCCACGAACGCACGAGTAGTTTATACCCGAAAATATCAAAAACCATTCGTTCATTCCTGAAAAAAAATAATATCATTAGCCTATATTAGCTAATATCATTTGAGAAAGTTTTACCGCCCACTTTTCATATTCCTTTCCGGAAGGATGTAAACCATCAGGTGCTAAAAAAGCTGTTACATCTCCATCTTTTCTTTGTTCATCGGTAATATTTATAAAATGAGTTTTGAATGAAGCAGCAACTCTTTCACATTCCTTATTAAAAGAATTAATTTCTGCTGCTATTTTCAAACTGTCCAGCGCTGTTGCAAATGGTGTAATTCCCCAATCAGGAATACTTAAAACATATACATTTTTTACAATTCCCCGGGCAAATTTTATAGCCAACTGTAAAAGATTTTCGAATTCAGCCTTAAATTCTTCTGCCGATCTGCCACGATATTGATTGTTTACCCCGATCAATAGACTAACGATATCGTATCCGGGCAAAAAAACTGTTTGACCAATGGCAGTTGTTAGTTCATCTGTTGTCCAGCCCGTTTTTGCAATGATCTCAGGTGCGTTGACAATAAAATCCATATTTTCCTTTTGAGCAATTGCCTTTCGCAAAAACTGAACAGTTTGATACGGAAAAGAATCAGCAACCGGAACCTGATCTCCTATTGTATAACTATCGCCCAATGCCAGATATGAATATAATTTCATTTGATTTATTTACTTAAAAATACAAAAGGAAGCTAACAATAAGTGCATTGCAAAAGGAAAACTCAACAAAAAATCATCATCTGATATAAGCTATTTATATTTGCATCTCTGATACCCCATGGGGTAATTAAGGTCATGCAGCATTAAGGTATACCGTACAAGTATTCTGAAACAATCGGGATATTATATGCGACGCAACAATGTTGGATTGTATTTATACTGCCTGCCAAACAAATAAACAAATAAACTGATTAACTAATAAACAACAACGATGGCTGTTAAAACTGACAATTTTCAATCTCCGGATTATTTCAATGTAGATGAATTACTTACTGAAGAACATAAACTTATTCGGGAAAGCGTGCGGAATTACGTAAAAAAGGAAATATCTCCAATCATTGAAGACTATGCTCAACGGGCTGAATTTCCTAAACAGATCATCAAACAAATGGGCGATCTGGGTTGCTTTGGCCCAACCGTTCCGCAACAATATGGCGGCGGTGGATTGGATTATATCAGCTATGGTTTAATGATGCAGGAACTGGAACGAGGTGATAGCGGCGTACGTTCAACTGCGTCTGTGCAGGGCAGTTTGGTTATGTTCCCGATATATCAATATGGTAGCGAAGATCAACGTAATAAATATTTACCAAAGCTTGCCAGTGGAGAATGGCTGGGTTGTTTTGGATTAACAGAACCCGATCATGGCAGCGATCCGGGCGGTATGCTTACTAATATTAAAGATGCCGGTGACCATGTAATTTTAAATGGCGCAAAGATGTGGATCAGTAATTCACCTTTTTCACAGATTGCAGTTGTTTGGGCTAAAGATGAATCAGGTGATATCCGTGGTGTTATTGTTGAAAGAGGCATGGAAGGGTTTACAACACCCACTACTCATGGTAAATGGAGCCTGCGTGCCAGTGCCACAGGAGAATTGGTTTTTGATAATGTAAAAGTTCCTAAAGAAAATATTTTACCTAATGTAAAAGGATTGAAAGGCCCGCTTGGTTGTTTGACTAAAGCACGTTATGGCATTGCCTGGGGTGCCATTGGAGCTGCTATGGATTGTTATGACACCGTGTTAAATTACAGCAAGGAAAGGATACAGTTTGGAAGGCCCATTGGCGGATTTCAACTACAACAAAAAAAGTTAGCCGAGATGGTTACTGAAATTACCAAAGCACAATTGTTGAACTGGCGCCTCGGTGTTTTAATGAACGAAGGTAAAGTTACCCCTGCTCAGGTAAGTATGGCAAAAAGAAATGCCTGTGAAGTGGCTACAAATATATGCAGGGATGCCCGCCAGATGCTTGGCGGAATGGGTATTACAGGCGAATACCCTGTGATGCGCCATATGATGAATCTGGAAAGTGTGATCACTTATGAAGGAACACATGATATCCATTTGCTGATAACAGGAATGGATGTAACCGGGTTGAATGCGTTTAAATAATTGAATTGCCCGGCCTAAAGGCCAAGGCAATTCATAAAAAATTCTTTATGATCAAAAATGTAAGTGTAATCGGCGCAGGTACTATGGGTAATGGTATTGCACATGTATTTGCCCAATCTGGTTTTACTGTAAATTTAATTGACGTAAATCCTTCTCAATTGAATAGGGCAATGGCAACGATCACAAAAAATTTAGACAGGCAAATTACAAAAGGAACCTTAACTGAAGATCAAAAAAAAGCAACGCTTAATAATATCAGTTTTGTTGAAGTTATATCTGAAGGCGTTAAAAATGCTGAATTGGTTGTTGAAGCAGCTACAGAAAATGTGAATTTAAAATTGGAAATATTTAAACAACTGGATATGGTTGTTCCGGCCGGATGTATTTTGGCAACAAATACTTCTTCTATCTCTATTACCCAAATTGCAGCAATTACAAAAAGACCGGGAGATGTAATTGGAATGCATTTTATGAATCCGGTACCTGTTATGAAACTGGTGGAGATCATCAACGGGTATGCAACAAAAAAAGCAATTACAGAAACGATTGTTGAATTGTGTAAGCAACTTGGAAAAACTCCTTGTGCTGTAAATGATTATCCTGGTTTTATTGCCAACCGTATTTTAATGCCGATGATCAATGAAGCCATTTATAGTTTATATGAAGGAGTTGCAGGAGTTGAAGAAATAGACACCGTAATGAAGCTTGGCATGGCTCACCCAATGGGGCCTCTGCAATTAGCTGATTTTATTGGCCTCGATGTTTGTCTGAGTATTTTAAAAGTATTGCATGATGGTTTTGGCAATCCAAAATATGCACCTTGTCCGTTATTGGTGAATATGGTCATGGCTGATAAATTAGGTATAAAAAGTGGTGAGGGTTTCTATACATATACTGCAGGATGTAAAGACCTGTTAGTAAGCGAATCATTCAGGAAATAATAATTATTCTTTAGAAAAGTGTTATTGAAATTGG
>JANOPU010000274.1:0-3585 GCA_031422055.1 Ferruginibacter sp. | reverse complement strand
GTGCTGATGGATATTGAAATGCCCGGCCTGAATGGGATTGAACTAACCGGGCTGATTACTCAAAAGTTTGCCGGAGTGAAAGTGCTGATACAAACGGTGTTTGATGATAGCGATAAAATATTTAAAGCACTGTGCGCTGGTGCCAGTGGTTATATTTTAAAAAACGACCCGCCTAATAAATATTTAGAAGCCATTACCGAAGTGCATAATGGTGGCTCTTTTATGAATGCATTAGTGGCTAAAAAAACGTTGAGCTTTTTTACACAAAAAAATATCATTCTTGTATCCCCGGAAGGCATTGATTATCACCTTAGCGAAAGAGAAAAGGAAATACTGAAAGAATTAACCGAAGGTCAACCATTAAAAAGCATTGCTGCCAAACTCTTTATCAGCCTGGAAACAGTAAGGACACATGTAAAACATATTTATAGCAAGCTGCATGTAGCCAACCGCACTGAAGCGGTTATGAAGGCTGCGCAACAAGGCATTTGCTGAAATACATTTTCCTAAAAATCACCCGTTGGGTGACTTGCTGCACATATAAATTACACCAACTTTATTTTCTTAACGCTTCTTTTATGAAAATTATAATTGCCCTTTGTATCTATTCCATTTTTATAACGCAAAATCTTACTGCACAGGTAAAAAATATACACCGTTTTAGTAACAAGATTCCTGATAGCCTGGTTACGGAAAAAATCATAGGCACCGATACAGTAAAATCTGTAGCTGAAAAGTATTTCAAAGAAGGCCGGAATGTTTTTCACCCGAAGCCGGGAAAATTCATGTACATAGATTATAAAAGCAATGTGGTACGGGGTTTCTTACTGTCAGACTCTACTGGTATTGTAAGGAGTTCTGTTTTTTTCGGTAATGATAAGGCTGTACCATTCTGGTGCACTTTGTCCCTATGCAGTTGTAAAGGGGAAAAAGAATGTGCAGAAATGTTTGCCGCTGGTGAATGTAAGTACAACAAAGTATGTATTGGCAACACTTGTTTCTGCACTAAGCCATATCAACTGCGTAAAAGCAAAATAAAAGTGGAGAATAATTGAGATTGGTCCGGGTTATAAAAATCAGGCAGGCATTAGCAATACTAATTTATCCTGAAAAACACCCCAACGGGTGATTGTTTAGTAATAATGTCAGATGTACGTTTAACTATCAAATCATAAAACTTAAAAAATGAAAATTCAATTACTTCTCTGCTTTGATTAATTACAAGCCAAGTAATAAATGTACAACAGCCCAGAGGCCCCGGTGGAAATGATTATGGCCAACTTTCTTGAAAGCGAGGCAACTACCGGCAGGGAGATGTATGAGGCAATGAAAACAGTGGTGGTTGGAAAATGAAAATCACTCGTTGGGGTATTGATAATTGAGAAAACCCTTCATTACTTTATTTCAATAATTAACCATTACTAAAACTGTTACCATGAGATACAAATCAATCTTATTTGGAATAATTCAAATACTCTTCTGCCTGCCTGCAATTTGTCAAACTTTTCCTTCAGACACAGCTGCATATTATATCGTTTCGGCAGTTGGTAATAAGTATCTAACAGTTAAAGATGCCAATGTTGAGTCTGGGGCCCGGCTTGAAATAAGAGGTTTTACAGGGAGTGATGCAATGCATCCGTCTGCCAACCAGGTGTGGACATTACAAGAGTTTGGAAACAAACATCATTATTTTATTAAAAGCCGTCAGGGAAAAGTAATTGATCTCAAAGACGGAATAACAGAAAACAGAGCTATAGTACAAATGTGGGGGTTTGGCGGATATACTAATCACCGCTGGCAATTGACAGATGCAGGAGGGGGTTTTTTTTATATTACTAACTGGACATCAGGAAAAGTAATGGAAGTAAGTGGCGGCGTAAATGAAAATGGAAGACCCGTATGGAGTTTTCAAAAAAATAGCACTAATGCACAAAAATGGAAGTTTCTAAAAACTACAGAAGTATTAAAAGACGAATTACTTACTGGTGAGCCTACAGTTTGTGAAAACAAATACATTTTCGACGGTCCGCAGGATATAGAACTAAATACAGCAGGAGTAAAATATTGCCCGCAAAAAGAGGATGAATGGGAATCGGTAGTAAAACAACAATTGGGCATTTCAGCTAAAAACAGAACGAACCATTATATCGGTTGGAGTGCAGCAGGCGTAGATGGTGCACTGGGTGTTCTGGCAGGAAGAAATTGGTATCCTATTGCGGATATGAAAAAAGTTCATATTGGAAAACTTTGCGAGATTGGGTACTTTGATGCTAAAGAAGAGACTGATATAGGGGAAGGAAAGTGGTTTGCTCACGACCAAGAAAAAGATTTTAACCTTCATGTTCTTCCTTCTTCGTCTTTTTCTTACCAAATTGAAAAATCCATAGTCAGATACAATCCCAATCTTAAATTTGGTGGAGGACTTAATATTGATTGCAAGGACAACTGGGTAAAATGCGGAAGTACTCTTGTCATGGAAGGGGAGATTACTCCCGATGATGAATTTATTGCTAATCCCAATAACCCATGGTTGGGAATCAAAAATCTAACCGGAACTTCTTCACTGTTTCTAAACCAGAATGTTGGAATGTATGGCCCATGGGTAAATGAAGAAGTTCATTGCAATCACCCTGAGATACATCCTGTAGAAATGCTTTGGAGTGAAACAGCAGACCCTAATGTTAAGTATCTCTGTCTTTTCCAGGATGATTCTGACCGATTTGGATACTATAGCAACTTTCCGGATTATGAAGATGCTTCTGATAAAGTTGAAGCCAAGAAAAAAATACACCCCTGGGCTGCTACTCCTTTATCTGGTCAGTTTTTTATTGCCTTTGAATTAAACTTAAACGTACCCTTAAATAAAAAACAAAAGATTAGTTACACCATTGATGTTCAAACCTCCAAAGAAGTAGTAACAACTATGCCTGAAGCTAAGATACCGGCCAGGGAATATGGAGGGAGAACAAATGTTATTAAAGATAATGGCGTTGAAATATTACGTGTTACCGAAAACCAGGAAAACGCTAATGATGTGGCTATCCGGTTTGAACTGTTTAAGAATAAAGAAGGGAATAAAATTCTTGGCTACATGGTTATTTCTGCAGCCGTAAGCAGGAATCTTGATGGAAAAGAGGGATATATGGTTATCCGGCTTGATAAAACTGTTACCGATTTAAACAGGGCAACCAATGATATTGAAACAAAAAATATACAACAGTCTCCTCAAGAATAAAATCTGTAAAATGAAACAACTCATCATCTTTCCCTTTCTAATTTCTATTTGTATAAATAGCATTAGCCAACCCGTTGACTTTACCAACTGCCCTACTTGTACCCCGGCAGCTATAGAAAAGGTAAAAGAAATAAATACAAAATACCTGGGAGTAGAGGGACGTAACCCATCGGTGCCATCAACATATAACCTAAGAGGCAAACGAAAGTTTAGTGGAAGTGGGTTGAGTGGGTGGACATTAATTTCCCCTTTGGTTGGAAAAAACTGGTACCCTCAACGAATAACAAAACAAATTTTTTGTGGCAAATTTGACCATTTTGCTGTTAATACTTATGGAGATGAAAGCGACT
>JANOPU010000273.1:0-2150 GCA_031422055.1 Ferruginibacter sp. | reverse complement strand
AGCATGGCCACAAAGGTCGTTGTTGAAGTTGTGTGTCAGTCCTATAAACAAAGGGGCATATAGCCATTGCTTTACTTTTTGAATGTTGCTGAATATCTTTTCTTCATCTGTCTCAATATGAAAATCGGTAAGACCACTATTAAAAACATGTGCACCTTCAATGCTAATAATCACAGCAATGGTATTTTTAGTTTCCAGAATTTTTTCCACTTCTTGCCAGTTAGCGGCTAATTGCCAGTGGAAGTCTTCTCCATTGATGCTATAATGTTTTTGGTGGTTTAAAACAAACTGATATTCATTAAGCAGATCATCAAAATAATTGTGATGCTTTTGTATATGCCTGATGCGTCTATAGCCGATTTCAATTCCCCAATTGGCAAGAAATGCAGCGATTGGAAGCGGAATATTGGGGTTTATGAAAAATCCTTTTTCAAATGGATACAATGACAAAGAGATTATCCGGGCCTTCCCCTTTGCCATGTTGTTGAAACTGGCCTGTGAAAACTTAGTGATCCCTGTAAGTTGGTGAATTTTTTTGGTAATCCACGAAGGCGTTATCTGGCACCACATGTCCTGCCTCCGATTACTTCGTTTATCAAAGCTGTGTCCGAAGGTTTTAAGATTAGGGTGGCAGTGGATATCTGTATATTGAAATTTTTTATTCATATTACTCTTTATGAATACGGCAGAAATTACTTGTATTTGAAAATAATTGTACCCGATTTTAAGTTGGGCGAGAAAATAAGTAACGAATTTTTTTACGAATGCTTTTGACCTTTGGCAAATCATTTTTAAGCCTCACATATTCATGTGTAATTATTACTACCGGGTTATTTGTATGGATATTGTGTGTAATGCCATAAACAGCAGGTGTAGTTTCTTTTACATAAGTTCCAAACAGGTGGTCATATATCATGAAGAGTCCGCCAAGATTCTTGTCAATATATTCAGGATTTGAGCCATGATGCACCCGATGGTTGGATGGGGAATTAAATATGAGATCAAATATGCCAAGCTTTCCAACCTTTTCTGTATGAATGAGAAAATTATCAATAGCAGTAACCGATTCAATAAGCATTACCATCTCAGGAGCAAACCCAAGAAAGCATAGAGGTGTCCAGAATAGGAACCGGTAAAAAAGATGGAGAAAGTTCGTCCGGAGTCCTGTAGAAAAATTTAGGAATTCTGAGGAATGGTGTGTTACATGAGCAGCCCAGAATATCCTAGTGTTGTGCCCAAGCCAATGGTAGAAGTAATGGATAAGGTCACAAGCAAAAAATCCCGAAATCCACAGCCAGCAGGAAATTTCAGGCTTGAACAGAGAAAAGCTATATGCGAGAGAATACAGGCTAAGTTGTATCCCTTTTATGAAGAATCCCAATACAATAAGACAAGTACCTATTAGCAAATTCGTCTTTACATCTTTTACTTGGTCTTTCTCTTTATTAAAAAACATCAATGAAAATTCAACAAACAAGGCTACAAGTAAAAGACAGAATGCTATTGAATCAAACTTAAACATTTTAATAAACTCTTTTTTTACTCGTTATATTAACTTTTATAAATCCATTTCATGAAATGCGAATGCATTTTTCCGAATGAGTTGATAATGCTTCTTCAATGCCATACTCATTGGATACGCTTTATAGGGCAGGTTATGTTTTTTGCAAAAAGATTTCAATACCATTGTTACTTCAGGAGCGTAAACGCTGCTAATATTTGGGAAAAGATGATGTGCCACGTGAAAGTTAAAATTTCCCATAAAGTTTTTTGTTAACCAATTGTAGTTAGAGATATCATTTGTAGCTATTAATTGATGTCGAAACCAGGTAGTACTGATCTTACCATTTGACTCTATATGAGGGAACTCATTACTGATATTAATATGTGGCGTTAAAAGAACAAGCATCGCAAACAGGCTTCCGGAAATGGTTAAAAAAAGAAAACCAATAATTGCCTGAATAATTGATGTGTCTGCAAATACAACTGGCATGACAAGGAGTAAAAAAATGTATAGAAATTTGAAAAAGAATAATTTACAATATTCTTTTTGCGGAATTTTAACAACCTTTTTTATGATTCTTTTATTAGAGAAAAAATCACGAAAATCACGAATAAATACCCAGTTGAACATAAATAAAGGATATAAT
>JANOPU010000272.1:0-4089 GCA_031422055.1 Ferruginibacter sp. | reverse complement strand
TTTTTCGCCACGGTAAGCACCATCGCAGGTTACAATAAATGTTGCTTGTGCATCTTCCAATCTATCAGCAATACTTTGCGCACTAAATCCACCAAAAATTACGGAGTGTATTGCACCAATTCTTGCACAGCCAAGTACCGCATAAGCAAGCTCTGGCACCATGCCCATGTATATGCAAACACGGTCGCCTTTTTTCACAGCATTGTTTCTTAGCACTTGTGCAAACTGGCAAACTCGTTTGTGCAAGCGTGCGTAGGTTACCGTCCGCACTCGTTCTTCGGGGTTATTGGGTTCCCAAATAATGGCGGGTTTATCTGCCATGGTAGGCAAATGCCTGTCAATACAATTTTCAGTAATGTTTAGTTTGGCGCCTTTGAACCATTCGATTTTTGGTTCAGAGAAATTCCAGTTCAATACAATGTCCCACTTTTTTTTCCATAAAAAATTTTCAGCAACGGAAGCCCAGAATGCTTCAGGTTCCTCGGTGCTTTTTTTATAATCAGCATGATAAGCTTCTAATGAATTGATCTGATATGGGTATGACATTTGTAGAAATATGTTGTGTGATGAATATCTTTTTATTTTGTCAATTTGTTAAGGTACAAATAATACCGATCATTTTTTTGACAATGACCGGTAAATGGTTTCGTAGATCTTGGGCCGTACATTCATTTGAAGGAAACGTTCACTATCAGATGCATTAACCCGGTTACTCAGAAAAACAAAGACCAGGTTATTAACCGGATCGGCCCATGCACAGGTACCGGTATATCCTGTATGTCCAAATGTTTGAGCAGATGCTGATTGGCATGGGTAAGGCTCGGGTAGAATATTATTATCTTTTTCTGGTTTGTCAAAACCATATCCCCGTCTGCTGATCTTACTGTGATAGGATGTAAATAATTCTACTGTTTCTTTTTGAAGGTATCTTTTGTTATTAAATATTCCACCATTCAATAACATTTGCATGATGCAGGCTATATCATATGCATTACTGAAAAGCCCTGCATGGCCTGCAATTCCTCCAAACATAGCTGCACCGGGATCATGAACCACACCTCTTAGTTCCTGAACACGAAATATTTTTTCATTTTCTGTAGGAACAATTCGATTTTTATAAAAATGTTTCAAAGGCAAAAATCCTGCAGACTCCAATGACATAGGGATGTAAAAATATTTTCTTACATATTCATCCAGAGAAAATCCGGTAATAGTTTCAACTATTTTTCCTAGGAAAATAAAATCATTGTCACTGTAAACATATTTCTCAGAATGATTCATTGGACTTTGTAAGATCCTTTTGTAAATGGTATCCCTCCAGTCACTTCTAAGAAATAATTTATCAGCAACCGGAACGGAGAATGAATCGGAAACAACGGGCCTGTAGAGATTATACAATGGTAATCCGCCGGCATCAATGGTTTCTTTATAAAAGGGAATATAAGCTATCAGTCCTGCCTGGTGCAACAGTAAGTTTTCAATAGTGATATTTTCTTTGTTGGTTCCTTTTACAAATGAAAGGTAATCACCAAGCTTTTTTTTTAGATCAAGTTTTCCTTCATCATAAAGTTTCATTACTGCAAGGGTAGTAGCACAGGTTTTTGTTACTGATGCCATATCATAAACAGCATTTGTTGTAACTGGTTCTTTGTTATCAAAACTATAATCTCCATAGGCTTTTTCATAAGCTATTTTTCCGTCCTTCGCCACTAACACAACACAACCCGGTATTGCTTTTTTTGCGATGGCATCATTTGCAATGGAATCAATTTGGCTAGACATTTCTGAAGCAAACCCAGCCTGATTGGGATTGATCAAAGGCAAACTTCCGTTTGTTGCTGTTAATCCAAAGCCGTATGTATATTGATCACATACTGTTACCGGAAGGACTCCTTTATATGGTAAATATCCCTCTAGCATTTCAATAGCTGTATTTTGGATCACTGCATCATCTTCATAACAGAGTACAAGATTATTTGCATTGCAAAAATTCTTTACAGCATAGGCATTTCCAAATAAAAAACCAATGGCATTTGTTCTTTGTTGTAATTGAGTAACAAAATCAACAGCTTGTCTGCTTAACCCAAAATTAGTTGCAGTTGTTCTGGTTAAATTATGAATGCCAATCACAACTTTTTTATACCTGGTCGAGATACTGTCTAGTTTTTTGGCAATCGCAACAGAATCTTTAATAAAATAGTCAAGATAAAATACGTCGGCATGGTAATCTTTGCGCATCCTTTTTGCAAAGGTATTATCACTATTGATGCCGATACCAACATAAGCAATGGTTGATTGTATATTGTTATCAGTAACATATAAAGGAAAAAATGTTTTTTCATTTTTTGATAATAATGTGATGGCATTTTCTGCAACCAGTTTTGTCATGGAAGCAACATTGCTGTTCAGGTCTGATGAAAGGTCACTCGTGTTGATGGGTTGAATATAGGCTGATCCATATTTGTATTTTGCCAATAATACTTTTCTGCAATGCATTTCAATGTCTTCCCAGCTCAGTTGATTCTTTTCAATGGCTTCTTTAATTTTTATAATAGCCATCGGAACATCTTCGGGTAGGCATAACATGTCATTTCCTGCTATCAGGGATTCAACAGACGCTTCACCATTCGGAAAAAGTTTTTTTACTCCCTGCATTTCCAATGCATCGGTAAAGGTTAATCCTCTGAAACCAAGTTCATTTCTTAATAATGTTGTTACATTATTTTTCGACAATGAGGTAGCCCTGTTCAAACGGTTGTCTATGGAGGGAATATATAAATGAGCAATCATTGCAGCACCAACACCTGCATCAAAGATCTTCCTGAAAGGATATAATTCTAATGAGTCCAATTCGCCTTTTGTTTTGTTTATTACCGGTAGATCCAAATGTGAGTCTACTGATACATCACCATGACCCGGAAAATGTTTGGCACATGCCATCACACCCATATCCTGCATTCCTTTCATATATGCAATACCATACCTGGCAACTTTGTATTTATCTTCTCCAAAACTACGGTCATTGATCACCGGGTTATTTGGATTATTGTTTACATCCACCACCGGTGCATAATTTACCTGTATGCCTATTCTTTTGCATTGTTCTGCCACCACCTGGCCATATTTGTATACAATCGATTCATCCTGCATGGCACCCAGCATCATTTGTTTTGGCAGTGGTAAAACGCTGTCAAGTAGCCTGTGTCCAACGCCCCATTCAGCATCCATACACATTAGAAGAGGTGTTTTTGCCTGGCTTTGCAATGTATTTATCATTTCAGCCTGTTTTACCGGCCCTCCCTGAAAAATACAGATTCCACCTATATTATATTGTTTGACAAGGGTTGTAACTTTTTCATAATAAAAAGTGACTTGCCTTGTTTTAAGGTCAATGGAAGAAAGGCGCACAACCATTAACTGGGCAATACGTTCATCATTATTGAGTGTATTCAAAACACTATCGGCCCAGATATTGGCAGCTTTACTGTATAATTCATGTGTTTGCTGGCTATATGATTTTGTAGAAAAAAGAAGACAAAGGGTAAAGACTAAACTCCGCGTAGCTGCATAATAATTCATAGTGAAAAGTATGTGTTATTTTCGTGCTGTAAATTACAGGATTTTGACTGATATAATTCAATTATTGCCCGATAACATCGCCAACCAGATTGCTGCAGGTGAAGTGATCCAGCGCCCCGCAAGCGCTGTGAAAGAGTTATTGGAAAATGCCGTTGATGCCGGTGCTGATGAGATAAAATTGTTTGTTAATGATGCAGGCAAATCTTTGATTCAGGTAATAGATAATGGAAAGGGGATGAGCGAGACCGATGCAAGAATGTCTTTTGAAAGGCATGCAACGTCTAAGATTAAAAATATAGATGACCTTTTTCGGATAAAAACGATGGGTTTTCGTGGGGAGGCACTGGCAAGCATAGCCGCAGTAGCACAGGTAGAACTGAAAACAAAAAGAGCAGAAGATGATAATGGGGTGTACCTGGAAATTGAAAACAGTATTGTTAAAGTACAGGAACCTGTGGCTGCCAATACAGGCACCAGCATTGCCATGAAAAATTTATTTTTTAATGTTCC
>JANOPU010000271.1:0-5147 GCA_031422055.1 Ferruginibacter sp. | reverse complement strand
CAAACGGTACAGTATCAGCAACCTTTACGCAACCTGCCGGTTTTTATTATATTGGTATCAAACACCGAAATACCATACAAACCTGGAGTGCTGATTCGGTACAATGCGTTGCATCCACACCGTTATATGATTTTACAACTGATGCCAATAAAGCTATGGGAGATAACCAGGCAGAGGTACAAACAGGCAAATGGGCATTTTATACCGGCGACTTAAACCAGGATGATTTTATTGATGGCAATGACTTCCCTGCATTTGATACCGACAGCTTCAATGGAGTGAACAGCGTATATGTGGCAACCGATATGAACGGTGATGGTTTTGTAGATGGGAATGACTTTCCGGTATTTGATGTAAATAGTTTTAACGGGGTTTTTGCTATACATCCGTAAATCAATTGTTCCATAAAAATAAAGAGGAAGTAATTATTGCTTCCTCTTTATTTTTATGACCTTTTTCAAAAATATATTCTGTTAAGTTTCTTTTTTGTGAAAATGCAAAACAGGGACTAGTTGTTTATTAGCCAATCTACAGTTACTTTGCGATTGAAAATTTGCAAACATTAATTTACTGAACTTGGTGTTGAAGAAAATTTAAATATGTATATTCTTACTTCAGATATTTATTTTCCTCCTGTAGAAACTGCTGATGAAGACGGGTTTTTAGCCATCGGCGGAGACCTTAGTACGGAACGTTTATTAGAAGCTTACCGCAATGGAATTTTTCCCTGGTACAACGAAGATGACCCTATATGCTGGTGGAGCCCTGATCCCAGGTTTGTATTATATCCTGATCAATTGCACATTAGTAAAAGCATGCAGCAAATTATCAACAGAGGCAAATTTGATTTTTCGATCGATCATGCATTTGAAAAGGTAATACGTGCCTGTAGTGCTGTAAAAAGAAAAGATGCAAATGGTACCTGGATTAGCGAAGAAATGATAGAAGCATATATTAAGTTACATAAATTGGGTTATGCTATCAGTGCAGAATCATGGCAGGATGAGAAATTGGTTGGAGGATTGTACGGAATTAAAATGGGTAATTTATTTTTTGGCGAGAGTATGTTTAGTATCATACCTAATGCAAGTAAATTTGCTTTTATACAATTAATTCAGCAATTAAAAACAACAGGATTAGTTTTGGTAGATTGCCAGATGCATACAAAACACCTCGAAAGTTTAGGTGCGGTAATGATACCAAGAAAACGATTTATTAAAATTTTGGAACAACAAATTTAATCTTTGTGAATCTTTGCGTCTTAAAGTCTTTGTGGCTAAAATTTCAGGCCACTAAGGCACGCGGGCTCTAAGTTGCACAAAGAAAAAAATAAAACAGATATATGTCAAAAGAACATTTTTACAAAACTAATGTTGAATGGACAGGCAACAGGGGAGAAGGTACAACTCATTACAAAAGCTATGACCGCAGTCATCGTATATCAGTTGCAAATAAACCGGTAATTGAATCTTCTTCAGATACCGCATTCATGGGTGATGCATCAAAATACAACCCGGAAGAATTATTGCTGTCTGCTTTATCTTCCTGCCACATGCTTTGGTTCTTGCATTTGTGTTCTGATCATGGAATTATTGTAGTTGATTATACAGATGAAGCAACAGGTATAATGATAGAAAGTAATTCAGGCGGTCATTTTACTGAAGTAATATTACATCCTGTTGTAAAAATTACAGACAAAACTAATATTGAAAAAGCAAATGCATTCCATGATGAAGCAAATAAAAAATGCTTTATTGCCAACTCCTGTAATTTTCCGGTAAAGCATGAACCAGCGTGTATTTGCATTTGAAATCATAGCTCTTTTCTTTTGAAATACAATTTACTGTCATCTTCCAGGTATAGAATTAGTTTATTGTTTTCCATAAAATAATCAACTAATTTATTGCTTAGTAGTGTTGAAAATATTTTTTCAACCGGATTGTTATTGCATGCCATACGGGTACCTGCAAAAGAAGAAAATTTTATACGGGTTCCTTTTACTTCAATCGTTGCATTGATATTATTGCAACCGTCGGAACCGTTCATTTTATTTGTCAGCAGGTTGAATTCCATTCGGGGTAACCCTTTTGCAAAATCAGCAGCTGACTGAATTTTGTTATCAACTGATTCCAGGATCCAGCTGTCATTTAACCGGTGATCAAACAGGTATTTACCGCATCCGGTATAACGTTTTGCTTTAATAGTGACCTCAATTTTTTTGTTGAATTGTTCGCCAATTCCTGTACCTGAACATGCAGATGAAAATATCTCAATGATCATTGGGCCAAGATCTGTTTTTATGCGATATGTTTCAATTTCAGAACTGATTTCCTTTTTTTCAAAAGCTGGCAATACGTAAACATTGTTTCCATCGCCTGATGTAAAGGAAACTATTTTATCAAAGTCAATTTCCAGTGACCAGGTTGAAGGTGTATTGCCTGTGCCAATAAGGTCTATCCCTTTTTTTTGTTTTTGTATCATACTGTCGGAAGGCATGATGTTGCGTTGTGTTGTTACAATTTTGCTAATAGAGGTTTTAGAGCTTGTTTTGCATGAACTGAAGAAAAATCCGGATAAAATAAATAATAAAAATGAAACTTTCATATAAGATATATATTGCTAAAATAAAGAAATAATATTATTGATTTTCTTTTCTTTAAAAACAATAACATTGTATTTTGAAATTCTGCAATATTCTTGTTATGGTACCAACCGTTTGTTTTAACGATTAAATCAGGTAAATGAAAAAGATAGTTTTTATATGTTTGATCATACTACTGTCTTGTAGTACAAAACAAGTTGCAACTACCATCTATGTTCAAAATCCCTCTCTTGTAGTAAATGGAAAACTATTTGCTACCGTATTTCAGCAAAAGTCTGCAGAATACAGGGCGCTTTGTTTCCAGGCTTATAATATTGCACGCTACAGGTTGGATAATTATAAACCAGTCACAAATAAACCAAAGGCAATCATTACGGATATTGATGAAACTTTACTGGATAATAGTCCTTATGCTGCTCAACAGATACAGAAAGGAAAAGATTATGAACCATTATCATGGAATGAATGGACCGCAAAAGGAATGGCTGATACAATGCCGGGATCTGTTTCATTTTTAAAATATGCTGCATCAAAAGGGGTTTCCATATTTTATATTACCAACAGGGATGAAAAAGAAAGAACAGGCACCCTGAAAAATTTAAGATTATTCAACATGCCCAATGCAGATACTAATCATATTATGCTAAGGAAAAATGTATCCAGTAAGGAACCGAGAAGACAAAAAGTAAATGCTACACATGAGATCGTTATGATGCTGGGCGATAACCTGGCAGATTTTAGTATCCTTTTTGATAAAAAACCTGCCGATGAACGATTGCGTAATACCAATTTCTCCGCTTCAGATTTTGGAAACCGTTTTATTGTTTTACCAAATCCGGTTTATGGGGATTGGGAATCTGTTTTGTATAATTATAATAAATACACTTTGGTGCAGAAAGACTCGGTCATGAGATCGGTTTTGAAACCTTAAAAATGGATCGGCAGTATATATGAAATAATTATTGCCCAGACCTGTCTGCCGACAGGCAGGTTCGCAGATTAACTTTTTTTGAATGTAGTAAATCTGTGAACCTGTGGCAATTTGTTTTTTGTGTAGAGATACCTCGCAGCTTGCTGGGGGCATTATTTATTAAATAATATCAAATAGTTCTGTTCTGATCAAAATTCTCCAGTTCCTTACTTACGGAATTCAGGAAAGTAGAACCCAGTGCCCCATCAATGATACGGTGATCGTAGCTTAAGGAAATATACATCATGTGGCGGATGGCAATGCTGTCGCCTTGAGGTGTTTCTATAACCATCGGCCTTTTCTTTATTGCTCCCACAGCCATGATCGCAACCTGAGGCTGGCTGATGATCGGTGTTCCCATGATACTGCCAAAAGTTCCTACATTGGTTAAGGTAAAAGTACCTCCGGTGGTGTCGTCGGGCTTTAGTTTATTTGTCCTGGCTGCATTAGCAAGTCCGTTAACCTGTTTTGTAAGGCCGGTCAGATTTAACTGGTCCGCATTTTTTATTACCGGAACGATCAGGTTGCCGTTTGGTAATGCAGTTGCCATTCCGATGTTGAGGTCTTTTTTTATGATGATCCTGTCTCCGTCAACAGAACTGCTCAGCATTGGGTATTTCTTTAAACTCTTAATGATGGCTTCTATGAAAAGGGGAGTGTAGGTAATTTTTTCGCCTTCTCTTTTTTCAAAATCCTTCTTTACTCTTTCTCTCCATAATACTAAACTGGTAACATCACATTCTGCAAAGCTGGTAACATGGGCGCTGGTGGCTTTACTGTCAACCATATGTTTGGCTATCAGTTTGCGCATACGGTCCATCTCTATGATCTCAACATTTCCGGGATAGTTGTTAGCTGTTAGCTGTTGGCTATTAGCCACTGCAAGCTGGTTGTTACTATTCTCAAGAATAGATACTGGTTCAATTGCCACGCTAATAGCTGATGGCTTATGGCTAACAGCTCTGCTTTCAATGAAGGCAAGGATATCTTTCTTACTTACTCGCCCATCTTGTCCGGTACCTGGTATGTTTTCCAATTCACTCATGCTGATACCTTCACTTGCTGCAATATTTAACACCAGTGGGGAATAAAAACGAACAGCATTTTTTGTTCCGGTATTGTTATTTGTGGTTGCAGGCTGATAAGGGATATGTTCTACTACTTTTGCTTCTTCATATTGTTTTAGTGGTGGTGGTGGCGCTGCTTGTGTTTGTGTAGCTCCGGCGCCAACTTTGATTCTGGCAATAACTGTACCGATGGGTACCACGTCATTTTCTTTGAACAGGATCTGCTCCAATATACCTTCTGCAGTAGATGGTACTTCGCTATCAACTTTATCAGTAGCAATATCCAGTACTGTTTCATCCTGGGCAACTTTATCACCGGGTTGCTTATGCCATTTAAGAATGGTTGCTTCCATGATACTTTCTCCAAGTTTTGGCATTATCAGATCTACGATACTCATATAGCTGTAAATAAATTAATATAAGTGGTTAATTAAAGGCAAATGTAAGTAAATCTATGGGTATGGCTAAGAGATGACATCTTTTTTCCAATCTCGCATTGAAAAAGATG
>JANOPU010000270.1:0-11796 GCA_031422055.1 Ferruginibacter sp. | reverse complement strand
CGTATCAATAAAAGAGTTGACAGTATGATGGAAATGGGTTTGATGGAAGAAGCAAAATCGCTTTTGCCGTATAAACACCTGAATGCTCTGCAAACAGTGGGGTATAGGGAACTCTTTGATCATTTTGAGGGAGAAATATCCTTGGAAAAGGCAATTGAACTGATAAAACAACACACCCGCCATTATGCAAAAAGACAACTAACGTGGTTTAAACGGGATGATGCTATAAACTGGTTACCACCTGATTTGACACTTATATTAAAATTCCTGATTGATCGAAAAGTTCATAGTTCTTAGTTCAGAATTGAAAAAGCATAAAATTAGAATACATAAAATAAGTTAAATTTTTATAAACTAACTATGAACTATAAACTAAGAACTATGAACTATGAACTTGTAATTTTAAACTTAAAACTTAACCCCCACGGTCGCCACCAAATTCCCCTGCTGCTGATTTAAATTTGCAAACGTATTCGCACGGTCTTCCAGTCTGTATGGAAATGTTACATCTTTTTTTGTCCGGTGTACATAGGTCAGATCAACAAAAAAACCTTTGTTTCTGTATCCCAATCCGCCACTTAATAGCATTTGATTAGCTTTTAATGCCGCATCTTTATATGGGTTACTATAATAGGCAAATCCCAACCTGGCCATAATAATATTGAATTTTAATTCGCCGCCAACCCTGAAATTAAAAGCACCTTTATATTCTTGCTTAACAACATTATTTAATACACTGTAATAGTTCTTTTCGTTTTGAGTAGGATTTTCATTATCCGTACTGAAGCGGCTGCTGCGTTGATTTACATATTCAATATCTGCAGTAATAAAGCCACGTTGTTTTTTTACATTCTCAATTTCACGAAAAACATAAGAAGCACTCAGGATCCCTTTCCATGGAGATCTTTGGGTGTATCTGCTTTCGCCTTCCTTGTCATTGGTGAATGTCTGCGAATTAACAGAAAAAGATTCTGATTGCCCTGTCGGAGTTTCCAGGTTGGTTATTAAACTGGTGGTTCTTGTATCTGTAAGTAACAGGTAACTGGGCGTATGAACCGCCAGGCCTAAACGAATATGTTCAGTAGGTTTAAAGATCACCCCAAGTTTAAGATTAAATCCAACTCCTTTGGTACTGAAATTATCATTGTAAGAAAACGATTTAAAATTATTGTAAACGCTTCCTGAGGTATCCGTTTCTGTAAAAGTGGTATTGCTATTATAATTTACATATGGAATACCAATGGTAGCACCGAATAGAAGTTTATCTTTTATATTATGTGCATAAGTAAAGGCAAGTTCATGTATGCCGCCTCTTGTTTTTTTATTCATCTCCTGCATCAGCGCATAACCCGAATCGAGCAAATATTCCGGGGCTGCTTTAATTACAACATTTCCATTGATCGTAACGGTATCAATAAGGTAAGTATATAATGCAGTTGCAGAACCATAAGGAACAGGTGATTTAGATTGTAATGCTTCATTGATACTGTACCCGCTGTTGGAAAATTCTTCTGCAAATTGTTCGCTGAAAGAGCTGTAATTGTTCAGGGCTTTAAATGTAATACTGTTATTAAAATTTACCAATTGATTAATAGCAATACTGATGGCATGGCTATTGGCTGGTTTTCGCCTCATTTGTTCTCCAAAAATAAATCCTGATGGTCCAAGATTAAAAGCACTTTTTTTGTTGGCCGAAATATTATCCCGGTAAGTAGTTTTATTATTATTGAAGAATAATGCGGGAGTGAAAACAAATTCACTATTTTTATAAAAACCGATTCCGGCAGGGTTAACAAAAACGGCAGTGATATCTCCGCCCAATGATCCCATAGCGCCGCCAATGGCCATATTCCTGGCAGTGCCGTTTTGAGGATACCAGCCAAACCGGATCGCATCTTCCGGGATTTGTGCAAATATGTTTGCCTGTATAAGTATAAATAAGAAGAGTATATTTTTTTTCATGAAATATGATTTAGGCTACGCAGTGTTGCGAAAATATTTTTACTGTAAGTTCATTCCATGTGTTACATTGAAATGTTGGGTATAAAAAATATCAGTTTCCACGTGCAGGCCTTGATACTGGTGTACTGCCACCACCGGAAGAACCTGATCCAGATCCGCTGCCGGAAGAAGGAGAATAGCTTCTGGTATTATTATTTGATTCGGAACCATTATTATTTACCGGAGTATTTAGTATCCTTCTGATAAAATTGCTGTTTTTATTACTGTTATTATATGGACGAATACTATTCTTATTGTTAGTATTACCATATTTGGTATTTGATACACTATATGTGGTATTGTTATAACTACCCAGATTCGTCATCCTTGGAACCGTATTTTTTGGATTCGTAATGGCAACATTGGTTATATAAACCGGGTAATAGCAATAATATGGATTGTAATAATATCCATAACTGTATCCGTGATTATATGGGTTATACCGGAAATCAAAATCATCATCAAAATCACGCCAGCGCCTGTCACGGGCAGCCATACGTATTTCTCTTTCATCAGGATCTGAAAACCTGACTTCCCTTTTTTCTTTGTCGTGCCGGATATCTTCTTCAACAACCTTTACCGGAGAATAATAAACATCATCAGGTGTTTGGGTATTCTTGTAAGCGGTACTGCAACTGCTTATTCCTGCTATTGTTACTGCTAAAATTAAAATTTTAATGTTCATGGCAGATCGATTAAAAGGATTATAAAATGAAGTTACTATTTTTGTATGGTTCTGAATGTTAATGCAAAGTTGCAAAAAGCTTCATGGATAAGACGAACTTGAGGAAAGAAATGATGTTAAAGATGTCCTAAATGAAAGATAATGGATACTGGATACTTGATTGAACAAGCATCTTTTTAATCTCCAGCATCTAGCATCTAGTATCAAGCATCCGAAATAAAAAATATGCGTAAACAATTTAAATACTAACAGCTAAAATCTAAGGGCTATCAGCTAAAAAGAATTATGAGTAAAGAACTAACAACAAGAGCGGCAGATTATTCACAATGGTACAATGATCTTGTATTGAAGGGTGGATTGGCAGATTATTCTGCAGTCCGGGGCTGTATGGTCATTAAACCTTACGGTTATGCGCTTTGGGAAAACATGCGGGATCAGTTGGATAAAATGTTTAAAGAGACCGGGCATGAGAATGCTTATTTTCCTTTGTTTGTGCCTAAAAGCCTTTTCGAGGCCGAGGAAAAAAATGCAGAAGGTTTTGCAAAAGAATGTGCCATTGTAACTCATTACCGCTTAAAGAACGATCCCGACAATAAAGGTAAATTAATGGTTGATCCCGATGCAAAACTGGAAGAGGAACTGATCATTCGGCCTACCAGCGAAGCAATCATTTGGAATACTTATAAAGGTTGGATTCAATCATACAGAGATCTTCCTTTGCTGATAAATCAATGGGCAAATGTGGTTAGATGGGAAATGCGAACGAGGTTATTCTTACGTACGGCTGAATTTTTATGGCAGGAAGGCCATACGGCTCATGCAACAAAAGAAGAAGCTGTTGAAGAAACAGAACGTATGTTGGATGTTTATGCAACTTTTGCAGAAGAGTACATGGCGGTACCGGTTATACGAGGAGTGAAAACGGCCAACGAACGTTTTGCAGGGGCAGAAGATACTTATTGTATTGAAGCATTGATGCAGGATGGCAAAGCATTGCAGGCAGGCACTTCTCATTTCCTGGGACAAAATTTTGCCAAAGCATTTGATGTGCAATTTTCCAATAAAGAAAATAAACTGGAATATGTTTGGGCAACAAGCTGGGGTGTTTCAACCAGGCTTATCGGCGCTTTGATCATGGCACACAGTGATGACCAGGGTTTGATCATGCCTCCGAAAATTGCTCCGGTTCAGGTTGTTATTGTTCCAATTTACAAGGGAGAAGAAAGCAAGGCAGTTGTTGATAATAAGGTGAATGGGATCATTAAAGAATTGAAAACACTCGGAATACGTGTAAAATATGATAACAGCGATCATGCGAGGCCGGGATGGAAATTTGCTGAGTATGAATTGAAAGGTGTTCCTGTAAGAATTGCCATGGGTTTACGCGATATTGAAAATAATGTTGCTGAAGTTGCCAGGCGAGATACCAAAGAAAAGCAATCAATGTCTTTGGACGGATTACCTGTTGCAGTAAAAAAATTATTAGATGAGATACAGGTAAATATTTTCAACAAAGCATTGGCATTCAGAGATGAAAATATCAGGGAAGCAAACAGTTGGGATGAATTTGTACAATTACTTGATGATAAGGCCGGATTTATTTCCGCACATTGGGATGGCACCGGTGAAACGGAAGAAAAGATAAAAGAACAAACAAAAGCTACCATCCGTTGCATTCCACTTAATAATAAACAGGAAGAGGGAAAATGTATATTGACCGGTATGCCAAGCAAAGAAAGAGTATTATTTGCAAGAGCCTACTAACAGCTAATAGCTAACGGCTAATAGCTTATAGCTATTAGCTGTTAGCAATAAAATAAAAGTATTGTAAACGCACAAATAATTTTTATGGAAACAAATCAAAACCTGCTGACTTCAGAAATTATTGTGGATTCAACTGCCGCAGCACATTTAAGAGAAACAGCTATGTGGGCAAAACTAATGGCCGTTGTTGGTATTGTGTTGAGTATTATTATTGCACTAGTGGGCCTTTTTGCCGGTACCATGCTGGCAACCATGACCAGGAAATTCGGTGGTGATTCTTCTGCTTCATTGGGAGCTTTAGGATCGGGTGTATTAACGATCTTTTATTTGTTTATAGCAGCAGTATATTTTTTCTTGTCATTATTCCTGTTAAGATTTGCTGTAAAAATGAAACAAGCTTTGCTTGCAAGCGAACAGAGCCTTTTTAATATTTCCCTGATGAACCTGAAATTGGTATATCGGATCATGGGAATCATTATGGTCATCTACCTGTCTTTTATGGCTCTGGTATTAATAGTTACAATAGGAGCTGCGGTATTTATGAGGTAAAATTTGAACATTTGAAAATGTGCTAATTTGAAAATTAAGCCTAAAAGAATTTAATGTTCCTCCAAATCTCCAAATCTCCAAATCTCTAAATCTCCAAATCTCCAAATCTTCAAATCTTCAAATCTTCAAATCCTCAAATCATTCTTTCGTCGCTAAATAATTATAATCTTCCAATAATTTTTCCAAAAAATCAGGTGGGTACAGGTCAGATTTTATTCCTAATACTTCTTTAACTTTTGCCTCTACCCGGTAACTCATATCTAAATTATTTCTTTTTTTAGCCTGTGTTAAAACTGTTTTTATGGTATTGATATCACTATCGCTTAACCGCATTACTTCCGGGAATAATACTTTATAGTTTTGTTCACTGATGTTCATAAAAACGGTATCTGAAATACTCAACGCAGATTTAGTGTCAACAACAACAGTCCCTGCTGCAAGATCACCCAGGCGTTGGCTCTTAGGACTTATTGTTATGATAATAACCACTCCAATTCCCATCAAACCGGTAAAAATGATATAAGCATACAATGCCTCCAATGAAAAGAAAACATACCCAAAGAAAAAAGGCCATTCAAAGAATTTTGTTATCCATCGAAGAATGAATTGTCCAAAAGTGGGTTCGCCGCCAGTTAAGCTGATTGCCCGGATAGACATGAGTTTTTTTCCAATGGTTTGTCCGTTCATCCACAACTCAGTAGTTAAGGAATACAAAAGCATCGGTAGGCTGATAACCAAAATATCCAGGCCAATATTATCTTTCATATTGATTGAAAAACCTGCATATAATACCCATTTCATACTAAACAAAAAAAGGATCAGGATAAAAAAATCAATCAGGTAAGCAAGTAACCTTTTGTGAAAAGCGGCGATCTCAAATTCAAGATCGATATTAAAAGTTGTTGATATTTGAATGGTTGACATGACACATGCAATTTACACAAGGAAATTACTTCATAAACGATATTTTTTTATTCATTAAAAATGCAGCAAATTGTGTGGAAGGTTTGAGGTTTGAGGTTTGAGGTTTGAGGTTTGAGGTTTGAGGTTTGAGGTTTGAGGTTTGAGGTTTGAAATATTTCGCAAAACAAGTTAATTAATAAACCAATAAACTAGTAAACTAATAAACCAATCTCATACATCATCAATTACAATAATAAATAGTTCGCATTTGAGAGAAGCTTTGTTCATAAAAAAAAATGCTGAAAAGTGGAAGGCATACCAGCATCAGGAAACAGAAAATCCGGATGAAACAGCTGAACAGTTCATTACACTTATTGATGATCTTTCTTATGCAAAAACATTTTATCCGAAAAGTAAAGTCACCAGATGGATAAATGGAATAACTGCAACGATCTACCAAAGTATTTACCAGCATAAAAAAGAAAAATACAGCCGTATATTTCAATTCTGGAAATATGAACTGCCATTGCTTTTTAAAAGATACCAGCTTATTTTTTTACTTACGACCTTTATTTTTGTCTTGTTTGTTGCAATTGGGATTTTCTCATCATCTCAAAATCCGGAATTTATGAATGGAGTATTGGGAGATGAGTATGTTAATATGACCGAAGAAAATATTGCCAAAGGAGACCCCTTTGCCGTATATAAAGATGAAAATCCTTTTAGTATGTTTATCAGGATCGCTTTCAATAATATCAGGGTTTCTTTTTTAACATTTATTGGAGGGTTTACACTGGGTATTTTTACATTTATTTTGTTATGGAGCAATGGTATCATGTTGGGTAGTTTTCAATATCTGTTCTTTGCAAACGGACTTGGATATAAATCCATCCTGGTGATCTGGATACACGGAACCATTGAAATATCTTCTATAGTTATTGCAGGAACAGCAGGGTTTATACTGGCTAATGGTATTTTATTTCCGGGCACATACAAAAGGCTTGATTCATTTAAAAGAGGAGCTAAGGATGCAGCTAAAGTTCTGATCTGCCTGATACCATTCTTTATCATTGCTGCATTTCTCGAAAGTTATATCACTCATCTGATGAGCCAGACTTTTGATAAATCATTAAATGTTGGGATGCCGGTATGGCTTAGTTTATTAATTCTGTTGTCTTCATTATTCTTAGTGGTCTGGTATTTTATTGTATGGCCTGTCAAGTTACATCGCAGAGGATTCTTTTTAAAAAATGATGGCATCGTAAGCAGATTAAAAAGTGAAAATGATTAAAATATTTTTTACCGTTTTACTTTTTTATTGTTGTGTATTAAATACAGTTGCACAAGACAATCGTTTTGAATATAAAGATTCTTCCTTATTAAATATTGTGGAACAAACAGAAAATGAAACAGATTCCGATACGATAACTGTCATCACAAAAAATGAAAATGACATTCTCTCTGATACTACCTTGTATATTTCTAAAATTGAATTTATAAATGATTCTGTTGCTGCATGGAAAAAAGATAAGAAATTTTCATACCTAAAAAGTATCGACAGCCTGCTGAAAAACAAAAAACAGGAAGAACTAAATGCAAGAAGGGATGAGTCTAATGATAAGATGGGATCATTTATTCAGAAATTACTTTCATCGGGTTTACTGCAATTTATCTTTTGGGCAATAGTGATAGCATTTATTGGTTTCATTTTCTACAAGTTGTTTATCAGTAACGGAATATTTAAAAGAAATACTGCTAAAATATCTGTCATAAAAACGCAGGAAGAGCTGGTTACAGCAACCGTTTCAGATTATGAAAAACTTATTCAGCAATCTATTGGCATGGCAGATTACAGGTATGCAGTGCGATATCTGTTTTTAAAAACACTTACACAGCTTGCCGATAAAGAATATTTACAACGATCTGCTGATAAAACCAATTATCAATATGTGCAGGAAATAGATGCCGATAAACGAAATGGCTTTTCCTCACTGGTATTGAATTATGAATATGTATGGTACGGAAATGTTGCATTAGATAAGACACTATTTACCGGTATAGAGAAAAAATTTATTGCTTTTAATAATAAAATACAAATAACAGGTTGAGTAATAAATTTACATATATATTTTTAATTTGTTGCTGCATATCATTGTATGGTTGCAGGTTAAATCCACGCCTGCCTTCACTTCGTGAAACATATTCCTATACAGATAAAAAGCCTTTTGGTACATTTATAGCCAGGAATATGTTTGATTTGGGTTTCCCGGGGAATTACGTACAAACTGTTAAAGAACCATTTGCGAAAACTGCCGCACTTTTTGATGATACTTCTTCCATTTACTTTTGTGTCAGTCGTAATTTATTTCTCCGGGATAAAGATGTGGATGCAATTTTAAATTTTGTTTATCATGGGAATACGGCTTTTTTTGCAACTGCAAATTTTGACACTCTGCTATTGAAAAGAATATTTTGTGCTGTGGATTCAGCTGCTCAATTTAATCGAAACATGCCCGAAGCATACGAACAAACATCTGTCCGTTTGATCGGGGATATCAATATAAAAAAGGATTCATTCGCATATTTCTATATGCCTTTCAGGAGTTATTTTTCAGAAATGAATGATCGGTATAGCAGGATCTTAGGTTACAATGCATCCGGTGAAACAAATTGTATTGTATTTTTCTGGGGAAAGGGGAAATTATTTCTGCATACAGAACCACGAACATTCAGTAATTATTTTCTGCTTACACAGGACAATTATAAGTACATGCAGGGGTTAATGAGTGTTATTGGACAGGATCCGCAACATGTTTTTTGGGATGATTATTACAATAAATTAAATTACAGGAAACCACCCGGTAACAATTCAACATTAAGCGAAATTTTCAAAAACCCACCTTTGCAAGCTGCTTTTTGGTTATTATTGTCGATGCTTTTATTGTACATATTTTTTGGTGGAAAAAGAAGGCAACGCGTTATCAGGGAAATTAAACCCAACGACAACAGTTCAATGGTATTCACTGAAACCATCGCCAGGCTTTATCTTCAGAAACATGATAATAAGAATATCTCAGAAAAAATGATCACTTACTTTTATGAATTTATACGAAATAATTATTTTTTGAATGCCAATACGGGTAATAAAGAATTTATTACGGCACTCAGTAAAAAATCGGATATTTCTGAAGAAAAAACTGTCGCACTTTTTAATGCGATCAATCATGCAAATCAAAGCAACAGGATAGATGATTATCAACTGTTATCTTTAAATGAACAAATTCAACAATTTTATAAAAAAAGATAAAAATGGAAGAGAATATTTACGAACAACGCACAGGCATTTCAGAGCTAAATCAGGCACTCGATTTAATTCGAACAGAGGTCCGAAAAGTTATTATCGGACAACAACAACTGGTCGACCTTTTACTGATCGGAATCTTATGCGACGGTCACATTTTAATTGAAGGGGTTCCCGGCGTTGCCAAAACGCTTGCAGCCAAACTCATGGCTAAGATCATACATATTAAATTTTCCCGTTTACAATTTACTCCCGATCTGATGCCAAGTGATGTTATTGGTACGGCTATCTTTAATCCAAAAGATGCAGCATTTGTTTTCAAGCCCGGCCCGATCTTCAGTAATATTGTTTTGATAGATGAGATAAATCGGGCTCCGGCAAAAACCCAGGCAGCACTTTTTGAAGTTATGGAAGAAAGGCAAATTACCGTTGACGGCTACACGTATATGATGGATTATCCTTTTATAGTATTGGCCACACAGAATCCGGTAGAACAGGAAGGTACTTACCGGTTACCTGAAGCACAACTGGACCGCTTTCTGTTTAAAATAAATGTTGATTACCCAAGCCTGGAGGAAGAGATCATTATCCTGCAAAATCAACAGGGTAAAACACAAAACGAGATCCTGAATGAAGTAAAGCAGATACTAACATCCGATGCAATCAGTCACTTTCGGAATATTGTTCAACAGGTTATGATTGAACCCAATTTAATAACATATATAGCCCGTATTGTTAGCGAAACAAGAAACAATCCTTCCTTATTTTTAGGGGCATCAACCAGGGCTTCACTGGCTTTATTAAAATCTGCCAAAGCATCTGCTGCATTTAAGGGACGTGATTTTGTTATTCCGGAAGATATTAAAGAAATGGCGCCTCATGTATTACGCCATCGGATCATGTTAACACCTGAAAAGGAAATGGAAGGTATCTTGCCGGATGATTTGATTGGGAATATTTTGAATGCTGTTGAAGTACCCAGATAGTCTGAACGTCAAACTTCAAACTTCGAACGTCAAACCTCAGACTTCAAACCTCATACCAGCTTTTTCGGCGGTCTAAATGAATTAAATGAGTATCATTAAAAAATATATCGGCGATCTGTTTATTTCAAAAAGATTTTATCTTTATTGCGGATCTTGTATCCTGTTATTTATACTTTCTTTTTTTATTCCGATACTTTATCCTCCTGCAAAAATACTTTTTGTCGTTTTTATACTAATTGCTTTCATCGATTATTTTTACCTTTTTTTTGTTACTAAGGCACCGTATGTAAAAAGAATCATTAGTGATCGTTTAAGTAATGGGGACGAAAATGTTGTTGTATTGGAAGTTTCAAACCGGATGAATTATCCCTTGGATGTTGAGATCATTGATGAATTGCCGGAACAGTTTCAAATGCGCAATTTTAGTTTGAAAAAAAAACTGGCTGCCAGGCAGGTTCATAGTATGAACTATACCATCACTCCTGTGGAAAGAGGGCAGTATCATTTTGGTGATACACACTTATATACCAGTTCCTGGCTTGGTTTGGTCAAACACCGTTTTACTGCAATTACTGCAAAGGAGGTATATGTTTATCCGTCTTATATGCAGTTAAAGAAGTACCAGATCATTTCACGAACAGCCCTTATCACAGAACATGGAGGCAGGCGAATGAGAAAGATAGGGCATAGTATGGAGTTTGAACAAATTAAAGATTACGTTACCGGTGATGATGTAAGAAGTTTGAACTGGAAAGCTACTGCCCGTAAAGGGGCATTGATGATAAATAATTATGTAGATGAAAGGTCGCAACAGGTTTATTGTATTATTGATAAAGGAAGGTTGATGAAGATGCCTTTTAACAGCTTAACACTCCTCGATTACGCCATTAACAGTACGCTTGTTTTAAGCAGTGTTTGTCTTAAGAAACAGGATAAGATAGGCCTGATGACCTTTGGGAATAAGATGGGTGCTTTTATAGTGGCAGATCGTAAACCAATTCAACGTGAAAAGATACTGGATACATTGTTTAATCAACAAACAGCTTTTTTGGAAAGTGATTTTGAGCTACTCTATTTGCAGGTTAGAAACAAAATAAAGCAAAGAAGCCTTGTTATATTGTATACAAATTTTGAATCGCTCAATGGATTAAGAAGGCAGATCAGTTACATGCGTTCAATAGCCAAACATCACTTGCTATTGGTGGTTTTCTTTGAAAATACAGAACTAATGAAATTGTCTCATGCAAATGCTCAGAACCTCGAAGATGTTTATGTTAAGACCATCGCTGATAAATTTATCTTTGAAAAGAAACTTATTGTAAAAGAATTACAGAAATACGGAATACTTTGTATTTTGACTGCACCCGAAAACCTAACTGTACATACTGTGAATAAGTATCTTGAGTTGAAAACGCGGCAGGCGATATAACTAAGAAGCTGTCTAAAAATAGAATTCTCAATATACTTTGTGCACTTTGCGTTGTATTTCCTTTGTGTACTTTGTGGTTTTGTATTATTTTTTTACCACAAAGGGCACAAAGTTTTTCACAAAGCACACAAAGAAGCTCAATATAATTTTTATAGAATTAAATTTAGACAGCTTCTAA
>JANOPU010000269.1:0-5419 GCA_031422055.1 Ferruginibacter sp. | reverse complement strand
ATACATCAACAGCAAAAAATCCTGTGCACCAATATATTGCAATGGGTCCGTATAATGTACAGCTTCAGGTAACCAGTGGTGCACAATGTATTCATGATACAACCATCGCTTTAAATACCATACATCCACAACCAAAAGCAGCATTTGATTTTAATAAACCAAGCGTTTGTATCGGTGACGATGTTGTATTCAGGGATCTTACAGACACAAAAGACGGGTTGCCAAAAAGCTGGAACTGGATTTTTGGAGATGGTAATATATCATCATTGCAAAATCCTTCACATACTTATGGTAACAACGGGCTTTATAATGTAATATTCTATAGTATGAATAGTTTTGGATGTAACAGTGATACCATCACCAAGCCATATAATGTCTATCCTTACCCGATTGTAGATGCCGGACCAGATAAATTTGTGTTGGAAGGTGGCAGAACTGTAATAAATCCAACCGTAAGCGGAAATGACCTTCAGTATTTATGGACACCAAATCAATACCTCGATAATTACCGGATACTGGCACCGACCTGTACACCATTTCAGGATATTACCTATACTTTATCAGTAACGGCAAGGGGTGGTTGTATAGCAACGGATAAAATATTTATTCAGGTATTACCCATGCCAAAGATTCCAAATACTTTTTCACCAAACAATGATGGTATCAATGACCTGTGGGAAATTCAATACCTCGATACCTATCCCAATAACCGGGTACAGGTATTCACCAGAACAGGCCAGTTGGTATTTGAATCAAGAGGCTATAAAACACCATGGAATGGTACAATGAATGGGAAATCGTTACCGGTGGATACTTATTATTATATTATAGAACCTGAAAATGGCAGGCAGCCTGTTACAGGATATGTAACGATCATTAAATAATTAATTGCCGTTTAGACGGGAAGACGTTTTGATTTAAAATGAATAAAATGATTTCTTAGGTTTACAAAAATGTAAACGTATTCGTTATTAGATAAAAACGTCATCCTGCTTTCCCGGATAAAATAACAGGCAACTTGTTGCCATTAAGTGAAGCACTGAAACATGAAGAAGATAAGTTTGATATTGGTGGGTGCATGTTTTTCATTGATGGCTCTGGGCCAGGCAAAACCTTCCTACACACAATATATTTTAAACAACTATATACTGAATCCTGCTTTAACAGGAATTGAAAACTACACCGATGTTAAATTTAGCAACAGGCATCAATGGACCGGAATTGACGGTGCACCGGTTACTTCATATGCAACTATACACGCACCAATTGGAAAACAAGATCTGCGAACAAGTGCAACATCATTTGCAGTGCCAGGAGATAATCCGCGTGGGCCTGAATATTGGAAACAATATACTGCTTCCGCACCACATCATGGTATTGGGTTAACGGTGCTGAATGATAAAGCCGGATATATAAACCGGTGGTCAATAGGAGCAAACTATGCCTATCACCAACCTTTGGGTTATCGCACAACACTGGCAGCAGGTATTTCTTTGGGCATCAGTAGTGTAAATATAGACAGGAACAAAATTGTATGGGCTAACCTCGATCCAAATGATCCTGCAATTGGATATAGTTCCGGAGAATTAAAAAAAATAAAGCCTGAAATTGGAGCCGGTTTATGGATTTATTCTGCAAGGTATTTTGTGGGGCTGTCTGTATTAAACATTATTCCGGGAAAGGCCTCATTTGTAAAGAGTGATAAATACGGAACATTTTATACACCCAATTATTTTTTTACTGCAGGTTATAGAATGGCTTTAGGTGATCAGGTTAGTTTATTGCCCTCATTGATGATACAATACTGGCAACCACAACTTACCGGAGCACATTTTAATTTGAAATTACAAATGGAAGATAAAGTATGGGTAGGGGGGAGTTACCGTCTTTCCGACCTGATATCGGGTTATGCAGCGTTCGCTGGTGTAAATATTTCTAATACTGTTAACATAACTTATTCATATGAAGTAGCTACCACCAGCAGGTTACGTGCCTACACAGGAAATACACACGAAATAATGATAGGCTTTTTATTAGGAAACAAATATGAGGATACTTGTCCGAGAAATATTTGGTAAACACATTCAACTTTAATGATTTTAGCGTTTAAGTTTTAAATTGCATTTATTGAATGAGGTTAAGAAACAAATAACCTCTAAACTAAAATCTCCAAACCGGCCTATCGGCAGACAGGTCTTCAAATCATAAAATATATGGATACTGTTATTAAAACTTATGATTTTAAAAAATACAAAACCCCAACCGGAACTAAACTAAACTGTAAGGGGTGGGTGCAAGAAGCAGCATTACGAATGTTATTAAACAACCTTGATCCGGAAGTTGCAGAACGCCCCGAAGAACTCATCGTTTACGGTGGCCGGGGAAAAGCAGCACGCAATATCGAGGCTCTTGATAATATTATTAAAGCTTTAAAAGAGCTTGAAGATGATGAAACACTTTTAATACAAAGTGGTAAGCCCGTTGCCATGCTAAAAACTCATAAAGATGCTCCAAGGGTTTTGATCAGCAACAGCCAACTGGTACCCAATTGGGCTAACTGGAAACACTTTGATGAGCTGGAAAAAAAAGGCCTCATGATGTATGGGCAAATGACAGCCGGCTCGTGGATATATATTGGAAGTCAGGGAATTGTACAGGGCACTTATGAAACTTATTTGGCTGTTGCAAATAAAGATTTCGGAGGCTCACTCAAAGGAACGCTCAATGTAACAGCAGGCCTTGGTGGCATGGGTGGCGCTCAACCGTTGGCAATTACTATGAATGAAGGGGTAGCATTGGTAGCTGAAGTGGAAGAGTGGCGTATTGATAAGCGTATTGAAACCAAATACCTGGATGAAAAGTATACAGATATAGATGAAGCCATAAACGCTGCATTAAGGTACAGGTCTGAAGGTGTAGGGAAGAGTATAGGTGTTTTAAGCAATGCAATCGCTCTTTTACAGCGCCTGATTGAAAGAAAAATTGTTCCGGATACATTAACGGATCAGACATCAGCACATGACCCGTTGATTGGCTATATACCGCATACATTAACGAATGAACAAGCCAATATATTAAGGGAGCAGAATCCTGTGGAATACGTTGAACGTAGTTATGAAAGCATGTATCTGCATGTACAACTCATGATACAACTGATGGATATGGGTGCCATCACTTTTGATTATGGAAATAATATACGTGCAAGAGCACAGGAATATGAACAACGTACCTCAAACCTCAAACCTCTCCGAAGGAGTCCGGAGTCCTTCGGACAAACTTCAAACTTCAAACTTAACAGATGCTTTGATTTTTTAGGTTTTGTCCCTGCATACATTCGTCCATTGTTTTGCGAAGGAAAAGGCCCTTTTCGCTGGGCAGCATTGAGTGGTGATCCAAATGATATTGCAGTTACCGATGAAGTTATTATGAAACTTTTTCCGGATAACAAAGGCATGATCCGCTGGATGAAGATGGCAAAGGAAAGGATTGCCTTTCAGGGTTTGCCTGCACGCATATGCTGGCTCGGACAAGGAGAACGTGAAAAAGCGGGGCTTGCATTTAATGAATTGGTACGCACCGGAAAAGTTAAAGCACCGATCGTTATTGGAAGAGATCACCTTGATACCGGATCTGTGGCCAGCCCTAACCGTGAGACCGAGGCCATGCTTGATGGCAGCGATGCTGTTGCAGACTGGCCGATACTGAATGCATTGGTGAATACTGCAGGCGGCGCCAGTTGGGTCAGTTTACATCATGGCGGCGGCGTAGGAATGGGGTATAGCATCCATGCCGGAATGGTAATTGTTGCTGATGGCACCGATGATGCTGAATTAAGATTAAAAAGAGTTTTACGCAATGACCCGGGCATGGGTGTGATACGGCATGCTGATGCGGGATATGATGTGGCGCTGGATACACTGCGGAAGAATGGGCTTGATTTTAAGGAGAGGTTGAAATAAGGAATAAGGAAGTTGAAATAAGGAATAAGAAAGTTGGGAGTTTGTATTTTTCCAACTTTCTTATTTTTTTATTCCTTATTTTTCATTTCTTATTTCTTATCCGATTCAACTTACCTTTATAATCTAAATATATATCCTATGCCTAAATATGTTGTGATCGTAGAAAATACAAAAACTAATTTTTCAGCTCATTCTCCTGATGTTCCGGGTTGTACTGCTATCGGTAATACCGTTCAGGATGCCATAAATAAAATGACTGCTGCATTAAAGAAACATTTGAAAGGAGTGGAAGCTTTACCAGAACCAAAGGGACTGAATTTCTACATGAACGATGATGAATTTAAAAAGGGATCTACTGATTATATTCTGCAGGTAGAGATCGATTAGTTGACAAGAACATATCGGGATGTAAATGAATATTATACTGAATAATTTCGTTTATTATCAATAAAAGCTATTCATCTTTACAATATTTTCTTCTTTGATTTCACATAAGCTCTTGTCCTTTTTTATCCGAAAATAAAGTTTTGTTGTTCAGATATTGATATGCAACATAATATTCCATCTGAATATTATAAGTAGTTCAAAGGACTATGTTTAATTCTTAAATGGTATGATACTGATTACACAAAAAATTGGACTAAATATTGATATGATCAGTATAATTAAAACTCTCCTTCTCACCTGTTTTATACAATTAAATAAAAGTATTTAACCCTGTTATCAATAGCACCCTTTCTATAGTTCCAAACGGTTAGTAATTCATTTTGCTGATTCTTGCCAATAGAATTTTAAGAAATAAGATCTCCCAGTTTAAAGCCTCTGATATTTGAATGCAAAATAAAATTGCAACTTATTTCATGAATTGTGTAACAACAAAGCTCTCCATATACTCCACCTTTGCATTACAAATTTTGATTAAACAACGTTGATTATTCAGAATTTTTTTTGAAATCAGTATTTAATTCTTTGAGATAAAAAAATAATATCACAGATATAAATACAGATTAAAAATGAAACTTAGCCTAAGAGCCGTTGTTAATTTAAAAACACCTATTTTTTTAACCAAAAAACAAATAAGTATTGAAAAATATTTTTCAATAAACAGATCACTAAAAATATAATATTATGAAATTTTATTTAATGTTAGCGCTGGCTACAATTATGTTGACCAATATTGCAACTGCACAACGTGTAAACTTTGGAATCAAAGGAGGATTAACCGTTAGTAATATAGATAATAAAAATGAGGTAGTCTATGATGCAGCAGTAGGATTCCATACCGGCTTGCTTGCTCATATTCATCTGACAAAACAATTTGCATTACAACCGGAAATTGTTTTTTCAACAAGCGGCGCAAAATATTCAAATTTTATTGAAGGTAACGCTAATCTAAAAATGGGATATATACATATGCCGGTTTTATTTCAATATATGTTCAATAACGGATTCAGATTAGA
>JANOPU010000268.1:0-3234 GCA_031422055.1 Ferruginibacter sp. | reverse complement strand
GTTATATTATTTTGAACCTATTAAACCTTTTGAACTTCTTAAACTTCTTGTACGGAACTTCTAAAAGTTAAAAGCCAGTTTAGAAAAGATCCTTCTTCCGTTGAATCCCATTTGTACAGATTCCCACGGGCCACCTGTTTCATTGTCAAAAGCCTGATAATGGGAGTTATTTACCGCAGCAAATTCTGGATGTATATTAAAAACATTATCTGCACCTACAAATAGAGTTAATATTTTGCATAGCTTATATGAAACAAAAAGATCGGTTGTGATCTTTGCTTTGTAGTTGAATATTTCTTTTTGAACATTTACACCATCACTAAATCCATCTATATCTACATATGGATCAATACCAGAGAAGCTACCTGAAATAGCCGGGTCGCCGGGGCCTCCGGTACCAGCTGCACTTGCAAGCCCTGTCCAGCCAAATCCAAGTGTTTTCATGTTTCCAAAGTAATTGATGTTTGTTCCAATACTAAATTTATTCATAGTAAAGTTCAGGTTAAGGGAGAATTTTGCCCGAGGTGCAGATGCCAGTAAGAATGCTTCTTCCCTGTCGCTGAAAAAAGTTTTGCGGTGAAGATAACTGTCATCTAGTGGCGCTGGTGTTTTAACAGCATCAATTTTCATATTTTGAATATTTCCTGCAAGCAAAGCTTTGAAACTTTTCTTACCCCAGTTTTTTGTATAATCTATGATAATATCTATACCATAATTAGTTGTATTTACTGAATTAGAAAAAAACTGAGCAGTCTGAACCCCTAAACTATTTAATTGTGAAGTAAATGCTACAGGTAAGGTGGCATCGTCTTTATTGAATAGTCCTGATAAAACGATCCTGTCTTTTATTTTAATCATGTATCCGTCTACGGTAACTGTTATACCTTTCATAGGTTTCCATGCAAAACCAAGACCGGCATTGAATGATGTTTCTTGTTTCAGATCAGATATGCCTGCAGATTTTGTTAAAGCATCGGCATTTCTGGCAATACGTGATTGCACCAATTGTCCTCCACTGAATGATGTAAGTGTATTGCTAAAATTGATCTGTTGTAATGATGGAGCCCTGTAACCAGTACTGGAAGAAGCTCTGATATTCAAATTATCTGCTACTTTATATCTGGTGGCAATTTTGAAAGTTGCGAGTGAGCCAAAATCGGAATAATTTTCTGCACGAATTGCAACATCTACCAGCCATTTTTTTGTAACATTCAATTCTGCATCTACATATGCACTAAAGGAATGACGTTTTGCATTAATGGTATCTGAAGGGCTGAATCCTGGAAATCCCTGTGCTCCGGGAGCCTGGTCAAAAGCATTTGCATATCCTTTCCAGGATGCTTCTTCTCCCAGATCGATCCTGTATTTTTCGTGTCTGTATTCTGCACCTAAACCAAGATTAAGGCCTTGCGCAATCGTTGAAAAAGACTTGCTGAAATCAAGATTTACTGTTGATTGACGGAATCTGAAACCACCATCATAAAAAAGTGTTTTAGTTGTATTGCCAATTAAAGAAGCATTAAATGTTTCATCTCCGTAATATTGAAAATCATTTTTACCTGTTGTATAACTGATATCCCAATTCCAGTTTTTAACTGTTGTTCCTTTTAATCCCCCAGAGATAGAAGCATCATTAATCTCAGTTTTTATATGTGGGTTGTAATAAACTTCACCGTCAATGGCTGTTCGCATAATCGATGGAACAAAGATGGGTGTACCGGTAGCATCTACGGGAAAACGATCAGGCCTTGCACTTAGGTTTCTTGTATATGCAAATGCATCAGATGCTTTATGGTTAATTGCTGCAAAAGAGTAAAATACCGTTTTACTGTCTTTGCATAAAGGTAATTCCATATTATACATAGCACCCTCTGTTTGAACAGAACCATCGCCAAAAGCCCGGCGACTTGTATTGAGAGGCAATGCTTTTGAATTGGTTTGAATATTTGTATCAGCCACTTGCCTGAATGTCTTTGCTTGTTTTAAGAAATCGAAAGAGAAATTAATGAATCCGCCATTCTTTCCAAGACTAAGTCCATTATTTGCAGAAAATGAAATAGCTCCGCCATCAATAGCATGACTGTTATAATACTGATTGTCAGCTCTTGTTTCATAAGCATTATATTTTGTATCATAATACCCACTCCATCCGGTATTAATGGTCCAATGATTTACATCTTTTTTTAATTGTATATTAATTACCCCTGCCATTGCATCACTACCATATTGTGCAGATGCACCATCCCGTAATATTTCAATTCTGTCAACTGCAGATTGTGGAAATGCATTCAGATCTGCTCCCGAATTTCCCCTGCCTCTGGTTCCAAACAACCCTACAAATGCAGTCTGGTGACGCCTTTTCCCATTGATCAATACCAGTGTCTGATCTGGTCCCAAGCCTCGTAGTGTTCCAAGGTCCAGGTGATCAGCACCATCGGAACCGGTTTGTTTGTTGTAGTTAAATGAAGGCGCTGCCATGTTTAAAACAGAAGTAAGATCCATTTTAGCTGTAGGTAAACCCACCTGGTTTATTTTAATAACGTCAACAGGTACTGCAGTTTCAGTTCTTGCCCTTGCGGCACCTCTCGTTCCGGTTATAACAACATCACTCATATCAACAGATGATGCTTCTAATGAAACTGAAATTTCAGTTGTCTTTGTAAGTTTAACAGATTGAGGTTTGTAACCTACACTGGTAATATCAACCATATCATTCATTTTTCCCGTGATCTGTAAAATTCCATCATTGTTGGTTGAAGCCCCTTTGTTGGTATTCCTGATAGTTGCAGATGCATTTGTAACAGGGTTCCCCGTTTTAGAATCTGTTACTTTAATAGTGAAATTTTGTTGCGCTAGAAGCAGGTAACTGCTTAGCATAAGGCATGATAATAGCAGTAATTTTCTCATAATAAGGTAGTTTGGTAATTTAATGGGTTACAAAGCAATATTCTAAGTTAGTATAATTATTATTAATATCTCAAATAAAATTAATTTATTTCAAATGGAACTACTATTAAAATAATGTTTGAAAAATAATATGCTATTAAATTTTTCCTGGGATTCTATTATGACGAATTTTAATTTTAAGTTTAATTACGGGTAGACGAAGAAGTAATTTCATGATCCGTTCTCTAAAAGGTTTTCATCAAGCCCATCTTGTATTTGCATGTTAATAGAATCGTGCCCGGCAATCCCTTCAATGGAACCGGAAATATGCAGTGAATTTTGAATGAT
>JANOPU010000267.1:0-21283 GCA_031422055.1 Ferruginibacter sp. | reverse complement strand
TTTCAAAAGCGTTCCTTTCAACAGCCAGATATTCTGCTGCTGAAATATTTTTATAAACCGGAACCGGTTCGTTCAATTCATGTTCCATACATAAATTTAATTCTTTTTTTTAAGTTTAATGCTTTTTAAAAGAAGGTATTTAATATCAGTTTTCTTTTTTTAGTTTTGATAAATTATTTTAATGAATAGAATTACGATATTACTTTTTTGTACAATTATCTCCTTTTGTACAAATGCACAACAAATTCAACAGAAATTGTCTGTAGCCATCAATCAATTGGAAAAGGACATTCAGTTTTCCCATGCCATTTTCAGTTTGTATGTTGTAGATACAAAAACCGGAAAAGTATTATATGAGAAAAACAAACAACTCGGTATGGTCCCGGCCAGTTGTCAGAAAATTATTACCAGTGCATCTGCCTTCGAACTATTGGGAAAAGAATATCAATATAAAACTCCGGTTAAAATTTATAAAAGAACTGATACCGTTCGTTTGTATCTGAATGGTTCCGGTGACCCAACATTGGGAAGTTGGAGATGGGAATCAACAAAAATGAATACTGTTTACAGGAACATTCATATGGCTTTAAAAAAAATGAATATTTCGATATTGGGATCAGATATTTCTATTACTGAAAATATATTTGATCAGCAACCAATTCCTGATGGATGGGTTTGGGAGGATATTGGTAATTATTATGGAGCCGGAGCAAAGGCTTTCAACTGGAATGAAAACCAATATGACCTGGTATTAAGTTCAGGTATAACAGCAGGCGATCCTACGGATATCAAAAGTTTTGAACCATCGACTGCAAAAATGCCTTTTTCAAATTATATAACAACAGGAAAAAAGGGTAGTGGTGATCATGCTTATATTTATTCATCACCAATCAGTAATGGAGCATTTGCAACCGGAACAATACCTCCGGCTCAGGAGAGGTTTGTCATTAAAGGATCAATGCCTGACCCTGCATTCGTTTTTATAAAAGGATTGAAATCTTATTTAAATGAAAATAGCATTACCATAAGCCAGGGGAATAATGCCGGCTTTTTATTGCAAGGCAAAGATCCCGGCTCCTTTGAAACAATTCATACTATTGTTTCCCCTACACTTGATAGCATTAATTACTGGTTTCTAAAAAAAAGTGTGAATTTATTTGGCGAAGCTTTTGTAAAAACAATTGCTTTTGAAAGATCGGGTGCTGGTTCAACGGATAGCGGCATTTCCATTATTAAAGATCTTTGGTCTAAAAAAGGAATTGAAAGATCTGCTTTGAATATTATTGATGGAAGCGGTCTTTCTCCTGCTAACAGGGTTACAACCAATGCCTTGGTAATGATCATGCAATATGCTAAAAAGCAACAATGGTTTGGATCATTTTATGATGCACTTCCTGTAATGAATGGTATTAAAATGAAAGATGGGTATATCGGCGGGGTAAGATCTTATACAGGTTATATCAAAAATAAAAGTGGATATGAATATACATTTTCGTTCATTGTAAATAATTTTGATGGTGATCCTGGTAAAGTGAGAGAAAAAATGTGGAAGATTTTGGATCTTTTGAAGTAATTTCCATTTTTAATAACCCCAAATTAATCATTATGGAAGAACAAAATTACAAGAATCATTCACGCCTGGTTCCTATGTTTCATTATGTTGCCTTCGGTTTTATTACGCTCGTCATTGGTGGTTCTATCATAAAATTTTACAAAAGTTATACAACCAGCTTGTATGGTTTATTGACCCCGGCCCTTTTTCTGTTGATTGGGGTTACGCTATTATTACTTGCATGGTACAGCAGAGTTTTTGCTTTAAAAGCACAGGACAGAGCTATACGTGCTGAAGAAAATCTTCGCTATTTTGTTATAACTGGAAAGCTGCTGGATAGCAAACTCACCATGGCACAGATTATTGCATTAAGATTTGCATCCGACAATGAGTTCGTTGAACTTGCCCGAAAAGCGGTGGCAGAAAATATGAAACAGGCAGATATAAAGAAAGCTGTTCAAAACTGGAAGGCAGATCATAACCGAGTATAAAAATCTATTGTATTTTTAGAAGTATGAATTACCATTTCATCGATTCGGCGTTCTAAAATCATGCATCTTCCGGCATTGCCGCTGCTTGGGATTTTAAAAACGTCCGCCTAGTGGAAATGCTGCTTAAAGGAACGGATTTTTAATTTACCCGCAAACCAAATTACTAAACTGTCCGAGGACTGAAGAAAAGTGGTAAAAAAATACTGAGAATATGAATGTCCATACAACTTGCGGCTATACCCTTGTTGGCTGCAAGCCGGTGGACAGTTTGCTAATATTGACCTTTTTTTGTAAATTGTATCCAAATATTCAACCATGTCAACTATTGAATTAAAAGAACGACTTATTAATAAGATTCAATCGACTGAAAATCAAGAATTACTTGAAGAAGCATTTCGACTTTTAGAGTTAGAAAGCGACGATATTGATATATATAAGTTATCAGCTGAACAACATAAATCAATTAAAGAAGCCCAGGAACAAATACGAAATGGCCAATTTTTAACAGACGATCAAGCAAATAAAGATATAGACGAATGGTTAAGCAAGTAATCTGGTCTCCAAAAGCTATCGATGAAAGAAAAGAAATATTGACTTATTGGAAACTTCGGAATAAGTCAAACACATATAGCAAAAAGTTGAACCTTCTATTTAAAGAAGCTTTAAAAACCATTAAATCATTTCCACAAATAGGCAAGCTGACGGATTCCGAAAATGTTAGAATAAAACTTGTTAGAGATTATCTTATAATCTATGAAGAAATGGAGACAACAATTAACATACTCTCAATTTGGGATGGCCGCCAAAATCCCGATAAATTGAAAGATATTTTTTAAGGCCTGCTGCTAACAGAAGCATTGCCCGCAAGCCTAGACAATATTCAAATAAGAATTGAACAAATGAACTATCAAACATTTGAACCAAGTAAAGACTTAAATACACTTGTGAAATGCTACTGGACATTGGATAGCCCAAAAGATGAACATCAACATAGGCAGACAATAATTCCAGACGGCTGTATGGAAATGATTTTCCATTATGGTGACTTATACAGACAATACATCGAAAACGGGAGCATCATTATCCAACCCAAATGTTTTGTAATCGGACAACTAACACGACCGCTTGAAATAGAGCCGACAGGTGAAACAGGCATTTTTTCCGTTCGTTTTCATTCCAATGGATTTCTGCCTTTTGCAACCATTCCAATAAAAGAAATGGAAAACTCAGCCGTTTCTTTGGAAAAACTGCTTGGAAAAGAAGGAAAAGAAATCGAACAAAAAATTTTAAACGCCCTTTCAACTTTGGATAGAATAAAACTCATCGAAACATTTCTATTCAGCCGATTAACTGATACCGTAACCGTTGACCGTATTGTAAAATCAACCGTTGAAACTATTTTGACAGCTAACGGACAACTTTCAGTTTATGAGCTTTCCAAAAAAACAAACATCAACCGTAGACAGTTGGAACGCAAATTTTCTTCTGCCATTGGTTTAAGTCCAAAACAACTTTCTAAAACCATACGCTTACAAGCCACATTCAAAATGTTGCTAAAAAAAAATTTTACAAGTCTTACCGCATTGGCTTACGAAAACGAATATTACGACCAGGCACATTTTATCAAAGACTTCAAAGAGTTAACAGGATTTACACCCAAAGAATTTTACGGAAAAAACTTAAAAATGTCTTCACTTTTCTACGGAACAAGTTGAACTTGTCGCATTTTTACAATTTTGCGTTTCAACCACATTGCAACTTTGTAGTCTAACATAAAATAATCTAGCAATGGAAAATTTAATCAATTGGTTTGAAATCCCTGCAACGGATTTCAACAGAGCCGTTTCTTTCTACAAAGCCATACTTGGTTTTGACATTAAAGAAACCGAAATGTTCGGTACAAAAATGGGTTTCTTTCCAACTAACGGAAAAAACGTGTCGGGAGCAATCGTTCAAGGCGAAGATTATAACCCCTCATCAAACGGAGTTATCGTTTACCTGAATGGTGGAAACGACCTGCAAACCATATTGGACAAAATAGAAAACAGTAACGGAAAAATAATTGTTCCAAAAACTCAAATCAGCCCTGAAATGGGATATTTCGGAATGTTTTTTGACACTGAAGGAAATAAAATGGCAGTTCACTCAATCAACTAAAACTATGAAAACAGAAATAAAATTACTTATCGTTTTTCTTGGGTTGATTATTCTTTGTGCTTGGACAACGAAGCAAGCAAAAGATATAAAAAAAGCAGAATGGCTTATTGGGACATGGGAAAACAAGACCCAAAGAGGTAGCATTTATGAAACTTGGGCTAAAATTAGTGATGATGAACTATCAGGGAAGAGTTATATTCTTAAAGAAAAAGACAGCATAGTATTTGAAACTATACGGTTGGTTCAAGAGCAAAACAACTTTTTCTATGTACCGAAAGTTAAAAATCAAAATGATGAATTGCCTGTGCGTTTTGCTTCAAAAATTATTTCTGAAACACAGTTAGTATTTGAAAATCTCCAGCACGATTTTCCACAAGTTATTTCCTACACTAAAATCAATGCAGACTCTTTGGTTGCCGAAATTTCAGGAACAAAAAACGGAAAGGAACGCAAACAAACGTTTCAGATGAAACGAGTAAAGTGAAAAAGGTGACCGCACAACTCGAACTGTTTTTTTCGTTATTGAGGCAGGATGTTGTAGTCTTCTTCATTATCAAAAAGGCAGTAGTTCGGGGCGGTCGATTTTCACATCCCCAAACAACGCCAAGCACTATTGTTTTAGCTGCAAGCGGAAGAAGACGAATAAATAAAATAATTGAGAAACCTTTCTTTGTTTAGTTAAACCCAGATTTTGCAGTTGAAATTACTACGAGAAAAAAATGCTTCAAACAAAGGCAATTGCTTGATTTTTTAATCTCACTATAGTTCACTATGATTTCGTCCAATAAATCTGCCCAAATACCCGTCTTTATTTCCTTTTTTCGGCTCATTACTATTTCAAATGCAAAATCCGGGTTAAAAAATTTAGAGTCGTCCGGATCTATTTCTACCTACAAAAATATTGCTGAAGCACTTCTTTCAATTTCGCCGGCATTTCACATCTTTTCATTTCTGTTGCGATCATGAAATACAGCGTAACATCACCGGTATTCAGTAATTCATCAGCCTCGTTGTATATCTCGTGGTGAAATACAATTTTATGATGTGCCGGTAATTCTTTGAGTATTGTTTTTACTGTTATCAGGTCGTCATATTTAGCAGGGCGCAAAAAACGGCTGTGAATATCTATCACAGGCATAATAACACCCATCGCTTCAATATCTTTATAGGTATAACCGATCTGTCTGATGGCTTCGGTTCTGCCGATCTCATAGAATTGGGCATAATGTCCATGATAAACCACACTCATTTGGTCTGTTAATGCGTAATGGATCCTGATTTTCGTTTCTGTAATGAACATTTTTAAAGTGAAAAGTGAAAAACAAAAAGTGAAAAGTTTTTAATACCTCCGGATTTTACTGAGAGCATCAAAACTGAAACTATTTACCAATCATTCCATCAACACTCATTTTTCCCGGGCCAATAATTAGTAAGGTAATATAAGCACCGAGATAAAGTGCCGCTATTTCTCCATCTCCAAAAACTTCCCCTTTATGTGCTATGAACAATGCATATCCCATACAAATAACCAGCGGGATGCAGGCAAATCGTGTAAATAGTCCAAGGATAATAAAGAGTGAACAAAAGAATTCGGCAAAAACTACCAGCGCAGCTGATACTGTTCCACCCATTCCAAAAAGGGAAGGCATGTTTTCTGCAGTTTTAGTAAAGTGTGTGAGTTTATCAAAACCATGGTTCATCATTAAAATGCCTAAAGTCAGCCTCTGTATTAACATGGCCATATTTAAGGCACCGGCAGAATAATTGGTTGTAAATAGTTTTTTCATGACGTAGTGGTTTATTGGTTAACTGTAAAATTAAGCAACGATATTTATAATATGTTGATAGTTTCTAAATTAATTAAAATTCTTTTATCAATCCTTTAACAGCGTTTTAAAGATAGATTCGTTTTGTTTACAAAAATATCAGTGGGCATAAATTCTTTTGAACTAATGTTTGTTGATGGATAACAGGTTTTACATTTGCACAGGTAAACAAATAATTGTCCTTAAAATGAACCAAAAAATATTCTTTTCTCTTTTTCTTGCTACATTGTCTTTTGTATCATTTGCCCAACCAACTTATACAGTTATTGATCCGGAAAAGAATTACAAGAATGTAAAAGAGTATTTTTCAAAAGAACAATATGCTCTTGCTTATCCCTTATTGAAAGAACTTAAAGTACATTATCCGGCTAATACGGCCAGTAATCATAGCTATTTGAATGACGATATAAACTTTTTCTACATTGTTTGCGAATTGAGATTAATGCAACCTATCGGCATGGAAGATGCTATTCAATTTATTCAAACAGTGAGTAATCAGCCAAGAAAAGAGATCATGAGTTTTCACCTGGCGCATTATTATTTTCTGAATGATGATTTTAACAATGCTATTGAATATTTTAATATGGCCGGTTATGAGAACTTAAATAATGAACAGATAGCTGATGCAAAATTTGAAAAAGCGTATGCTTATTTTAATTTAAAGCAGTTTATCCAGGCAAAACCACTCTTTAACGAGATCATCCAAATTCCTTCGAGTAAATATTATATCCCCGCCAATTATTATTTTGGTTTTATCTCTTATTATGATAAACAATTCAGTGATGCATTAAGGTCTTTCAAATTGGTTGAAACTTTTGATGAATACAAAGGAGTAGTACCTTATTATATAGCAGAGATATATTATTTTCAGGGAAAAGGAGATGAAGCACTTGCCTATGGGGAAAGTGTACTCGGAAGAGGTTCATCTTTGTATTATGAAAAGCAATTAAAGCTTTTGACCGGGCAGCTTTATTTTGAAAGAAAAAATTTTAAAAATGCACTCCCGTTGCTGGAAGATTATGTTAACAACAGTGACAAAGTAACCAAAGAAGTATTATATGAATTGAGTTATTGTTATTATAATGAAAACCGAACGCAGGAGGCGATCAATGGCTTTAAGCAGTTAAGTAATGAGCGGGATTCTATGGGGCAAAACAGTATGTATCTTTTGGGTGATCTGTATTTGAAAACCAACCAGAAGGCCAATGCCAGAAATGCTTTTCAGTATAGTGCTTATAATAGCAGCAATGCAAAGCAACAACAGGTATCCGTATTTAATTATGCTAAATTATCTTATGAACTCAGTTACCAGGATATTGCTCTGAGCGAAATGAAAAAGTATTTAAAAGTTTATCCAAACTCAGAATATGATACAGAAGCCAAAGAGATTTTAGTAAACCTGCTGGCCAATACCAATAATTTCAGTGATGCACTTGCCTTGTACGAAACATTTGATAAACCAACTGCAGCGATGCAGAAAGCCTATCCCCGTATTTTATTCGGACGTGCTATTGAATATATAAATGACCAACAGCTCTCCAGGGCAGATGCGTTGCTTGATAAAGTGTTATTGAATAATTTTTCCGGAGACCAGTTACCGGTTGCAAATTTTTGGAAAGGAGAAATTGCATTCAGGCAGCAACGTTATGATGAGGCTATCAGGTACCTGTCTGTTTATTTAAAGGCAGGCGTTCCCGGACTTGGTGAAGCTAACCCTGCTACAGCAAGATATAATAGCGGGTATAGCTTTTTTCAAAAAGAAAATTACCGGCAGGCTTTGAGTTTCTTCGAACAGGTTTCAACAAAAACTACTGCAACTGCATCTGCATTGGAACAGGACGCTTTTGTAAGAAGTGCAGACTGCTATTATATGCTGAAGGACTTTTCAAAAGCAAACAGCATATATGATATTATTATAAACAATGCTTTACTTCAAAGTGATTATGCACTTTTTCAAAAAGCCATGATCTCGGGAATAAAGAACAGTGCGGAAAAGATCAGGATACTTAACAGCCTTGCCCGTCAATATCCAAAATCGAATTTACTCCAGGATGTAAATATGGAGATAGCGTTGACTTATATTGCTGATGAAAAATTCAGGGATGCAGTTCCGTTTTTGAATAATATTCTCTCATCAAAAGAAGGAGGTGGGTTAAAGCCAAGAGCGTATTTGAAACTTGGGTTGGCACACTATAACAGTGATAATAATAAAGAGGCACTGGTAAGCTACCAGGAACTGATTCAAACATATCCAAAGTCGCCGGAAGCAGATGAAGCCATAGGAATCATTAAAGACATTTATATTGAAGAGGGAAAGCCAAATGAATATGTTGACCTGATGCGCAAGAGTGGGATTAATATTTCAGTAAGCGAAGCAGATTCACTGACTTATACAGCCGGTAAAATGAAATACAATAACAATGATTGTGCCGGTGCTGTAAGCGGGTTTAGCAATTATATTAACCGTTACCCGGACGGTTCCTTTATCATAGATGCTTACTATCTGAGAAGTGAATGTTACCACAAAAATAAAGATTGGCAAAATGCTCTGCAGGGGTATGAATATGTGAACAGCAAAGGATTGAATAAATATTTCGAAAAAGCCACCTTAGAAGCAGCACGTATTAATTATTTTGAATTAAAAAATTATACCAATGCAAAAAAATATTTTGAGTCATTAAGAAGTAATGCTTTAAGCCAGGATAACCTGTTGGAAGCATTGCGTGGGCTGGTTCGGAGTTATTATTTATTAAAAGAATACGGGCAGGCTACGGATGCATCTAAAGACCTGATCACAAAAAAAGGGATCACTACAGATGATAGGTCCATAGCCTTTCTTGTGCTGGGGAAATCACAGCAGATATCCAATGATTGCAATGCAGCGATAGGTTCATTTAAATCTGCTGCCGCAATTAATAAAGCTGCCTGGGGAGCAGAAGCACGTTATGAAATTGCAAATTGTTATCTGACACTTGCTAATACAACTGCTGCAGAAAAAGGAGCTATGGCAGTTATTAAAGAAACGGGGTCCTATGATCTTTGGGTAACAAAAGCCTATATTTTATTAGGAGATATTTTTATGTTGCAGAAGGATTATTTTAATGCAAAAGCAACGTATGAAAGTGTAGCAAAAAATTCAACTATTGCTGAATTAAAAAATGAAGCACTGCAAAAACTTGATAAAGCAATAAATGATGAAAAACAAAATTCTAAAATCGGAAATTAATATTAGATGAAGCTTTTAAGATCCCAACACTTTAATAAAAAGGGTATGTATAGAAAAATTGTATTAATAACTGTTGTATGTATTATGCCATCATTATTGGTGGCGCAACGTGATACTACAAGGCAATCCATTAATATCACTTCTTCATTTAAACCGGTTTTGCGGAATGCTGTAAAAATAAATTTCTCTGGTTCGCAATTATTGGCAGATTCAAATACATCTGTAAGACCTTATCTGATACCTGCACAGAATTTATTTTATGCTTACCAGCCAATAACGATCAAGCCATTGGCTTTGCAACAGGATTCAAATCTGTATCTCGGTGTGAGGAATTATATTAAAGCAGGATTTGGAAATTATACTACTCCTTATGTAGAGGCCGGATTAAGTTTTGGAGATGGTAAAAAGGCTCTTATAAATCTGTATGGCAGCTTTATTTCTTCTAAGGGAAAAATAAAGAATCAGGATTATGCACAGTTTGAAGGGGTAGCAACTGCCAGCTATTTTACAAAAAAATTTGAAATATACGGTTCAGGTGCAATTCGTCAGCAAAATTACTTTCTATATGGATATGATCATAACCTGTATGATTACAAGAAAGCGGATATCAACCAACATTTACAGGATATAACTATCAGGGCGGGTATCCGAAATATCAATTCAAATGAATACCGGATCAATTACAATCCGAATATTGAACTCAACCTGTTTTCCAATATTAATAAATTAAATGAAACTACCGTGATCGTAAATGTACCTGTAGAAAAAAAATTCGGAAAAAACTTTATGCTACAAGTTGAGGCCAGGGCAGATCTTACAAATTATTTTTCAAAAGGTTTTATACCTGTAAATTACAATTTCAGTAATAATATTATACAGGTAGCGCCATCTGTTCAATTCAATACATCAGGCTTAAGTATCAATGGGGGTATTAAACCAACTTGGGATAATGGAAAATTTGTATGGCTGCCGAATGTTTATGCAGCATTTAAAATAAAACAAAGTGTTTTTGTGTTTCAGGCCGGATGGGTAGGACGTTACATAAAAAATTCATATAAAAATTTAACAGCAATCAATCCATATCTTTCACCGGTCGCTTCTCAAACAAATACTAAAGAGGTAGAGTTTTATGGTGGAATAAAGGGAAGCCTGGGTAAACATTTTAATTTTAATGCAAAAGCCGGATTGGTAAGATATACTGATCTTCCTTTCTTTATTAATGATAATGCGGCCTTGCCCGGCGACAATAAATCATTTATTATAACCAACGAGCAAAAGGTCAACAATTTCCGTATTCATGGAGATCTGAGTTATATTAACCAGGATAAATTTACCGCCACGGCAGGTGTCACTTTTAACGGTTATACCGGAATGAAGGTAAATGATAAGGCATGGAATACACTACCGGTAGAAATAAACGGATCTTTACGTTGGTGGGCATTTAAGCAGGTAATGCTAAAAGCTGATTTTTATATGTTTGGTGGTGGTTATTATCCGGGGTTAGGAAATCTAAGTTATACTTTCAAGCCGGGTGCCGATCTGAGCGCTGGTGCAGAATTCAGAATCAGTAAACAGTTTAGTGCGTGGCTGGATGTGAATAATATTTTTAATATTAAATACGAACGCTGGCATAATTACCAGGTTTATGGCCTAAATTTATTGGGTGGTGTTCGATTTGAATTTTAAAATATATTAATTGATTTTATGGAAGACATTATTGAGTTGTATTTGTTTCGAAATAAAAAATGCCCGTTGCCTTTATTCGGTGTTTTGCAGGTTATCGATAACCATGCAAATATATTTTATAGAGATAGTAAAATTGAACCCGCTTTTCCTTCAATAAAATTACTTGAGGCATCTATGCCTGCTAATGATTTTATTAATTTTATTGCATCGAAAAAGAATATCAGCTTTAATGAAGCATCTGTTTTATTGGATGAATTTTGTAACAGGCTGCAGCGAATGGATGCTTTTGATGAAACGGCTTTACCAAGTTCAGGGAAATTTTATGTGAATACTGAAGGAAATCTTGTTTTCAAATCTATTGATTTACCCCGGCAATTTTTACCCACAATATTTACAGAAGAGGTAATACATCCACCTGTTGCACATCTGATGGTTGTTGGTGACAAAGAATCAACTACAACAGAAATGGCTGCTTATTATTCCGAAACAGACGAAAAGAAGAAAGACTTGTGGTGGATATGGGCAATATGTCTGGGGGTTATTGCTGCTGCAATGTTATTTTTTCATTATAAAGAAGTTGGGTACAAATTCGAATTTGGTAGTAAGCAAAAAATTGAAATCCCTCAACCTGCCAATACACATTTCATTGCTGAGTAGCAATAAAATGATTTTCTTTGCAGCCTTAATATTTGTTGCATGATTCATTATTCAAATTGTCCTGTTTGTGGGAAATCTTCATTTCAAATTATACTTACAGCTCAGGATCATACGGTATCAAAGAAGATGTTTGATATTTGTCGTTGTGGCCAATGTGGACTAATGTTTACACAGGACGTACCCGGTCCTGAAGCTATCGTTTCTTATTATGCTTCTGATAACTACATTTCACACAGTGATACCCAAAAGGGAACTATCAATAAATTGTATCATCTGATACGAAAGAAAACCCTTTTGGCTAAAATGCGGTTGGTACAAAAAGAAACCGGAAAGGATAGAGGGAGGATACTTGATATTGGATGTGGTACCGGTGCTTTTTTATTTACCATGCAACAGGCTGGGTGGAGTTCAACAGGACTGGAGCCTGATACGAATGCAAGAAGTAAAGCAAAAAAGCTATATCAAATTGATTTATTACCTTCTGATGAATTGTTTAAACTTTCATCTGAATCATTTGATGCTATAACGCTATGGCATGTACTGGAACATGTACACCAACTTCATGAATATGTAGAACAAGTAAAAAAGATATTGACAGAGAATGGCCGGTTATTTATCGCTGTTCCAAATTATACATCTCATGATGCAAAAGTTTATAAAGAAAACTGGGCTGCTTATGATGTTCCACGGCATTTATATCATTTCTCACCTCAAAGCATGAAAGTATTGATGAATTTCCATGGCTTGCAGATCATTAATAAAAAGCCAATGTGGTTTGATAGTTTTTATGTGAGTATGCTGAGTGAACAATATAAAAACGGGAAAGGAAATATCATAGGGGCATTTTTTACCGGTTTAATTTCAAATATCAAAACTCTTTTTGATAAAGAAAAATGCAGTTCCATTATTTATATCATTTCGAAGAGCAGGTAATCTTATTCGTGTTATTAGTGTAATTCGTGTTTTATCAATTCAGCTTAACTTCAAATAGTTTTGGCCAGCGTTTACCGGTGATAAACATGGTTTTAGTAGTGCTGTCATAAGCAATTCCATTTAGTACATCTGTCCTTCCCGGGATACGTTCAGATGGTGAAAGCAAATTTGCAAATGTCATTTTGCCAACTACATGGCCACTTTCGGGATCAATTTTTATAATGTCATCAGTCTGGTAAACATTTGCGTAAACAAATCCGTCAATAAATTCAAGTTCATTAATGTTATCTATTGAACCGATATTAGCTACAACAGCTATGGTATTTTTTACTTTAAAATCATCCGGATTTACAAAGTACAAATTAGCACTTCCATCACTGATGATCAAATCTGTACCATTATTCGTAATACCCCAACCTTCATTGGACCAATTAAAAGTTTTTACAGGCTTTTCAATATTATTGAGATCATATACATAAACAATATTATTTTTCCAGGTAAGCTGGTATAATTTATTTTTAAATATATTGATGCCTTCACCAAATATTTTATTACTGCCCATCTGATGTTTTTTCTCAACAATACCTGTCTTCCAATCTGTTATACGCAATGAAGATAATTCAAAATCACCGGTACTTTCATATAATTTACCTTTGAATATTTGCAAACCCTGCGTATATGCACTTGTGTCATGTGGGTGCTGAGCAATGATTGTATAATTTATTGAAATAGGAGCCGGAAGGCCCACATATGCCGGTTTAATATCATTATCCTGATCCTGTGTATCAGTGTTATTACAAGCACTAACAAGTAACACTAGTAGAGAAGCAAATATATTTTTCATTCATTCTTTATGTAATTGCAAAAATAACAAACTGTTTATTCTATAAACCGAATCGTAAAAATAAATGGATTAAAATTTTGTTATAGAAAAAATAATATTTATATTTGAGCTACCTCTGAGCCAAATTTCAATCTTTTCCCCAAAAAGAGACAAGTTAGTGCTCATTATTTTTTATATAGTATTGTTATGCAGTGCTATAAGGTACAAATATTCCAATCCTTTGATTTGCTATGTCTTAACCTATGTATAGCTGCTTATTTCTGAGTTGTAGCACACAATATATGCTGCATATTTGGTAAACTTCCAATCCCACTGATTTACTGAGCCATATCTCTTGTAAGATCATTTTTTAATTATCAATAATTATTAAGAAATGAAATTATTTATCAGTTTAGTTTTCGCATTTATTTTTATGCTTGATGTTCAGGCACAACGTGATTGTGGTACTAATATATATACACAACAGTATTTTAAACCAGAATTACAAAAGCCGGATGGTGCTGATGGGCATAATAGGGATACTGTTTCGAATGAAATAATTACTATACCTGTTGTTGTGCATTTACTTTATAATACAGCTGAGCAGAATATATCTGATGATCAGATCCGATCTCAAATAGAGGTACTCAACCGCGATTTCCGAAGGATGAATACTGATGCTGCAAATACTCCTCTTGCATTCAGAACACTTACTGCTGATTCCAGAATCATGTTTTGTCTGGCACAGGTAGATCCTAATGGGCGTTCTTCAAAAGGTATCGTACGCAAATTCACGGGGAAAAACTTTTTCCAGAGCGATGATGGTATGAAATATTCTGCAGCAGGTGGTGATAATGCATGGGATAGTAAAAAATATTTAAACATCTGGGTTTGTTCTTTATTCGGAAGAAGCCTGGGTTATTCAACAATTCCGGGCGGGTCTGCTGATAAAGATGGTATAGTAATAAATTATGATGTTTTTGGAAATAAAGGCCTTTTAAGACCTCCTTATAATAAAGGCCGTACAGCTACACATGAAGTGGGTCATTGGCTTGGATTAAAACATATTTGGGGCGATAGCAATTGCGGGACAGATGATGTAGAAGATACACCTAATCAGAAAAGTTATAATTTTAGTTGCCCTTCATTTCCACACATAAGCAGTTGCTCACCTAATTCAAATGGTGATATGTTTATGAACTATATGGATTTTACAGATGATGTTTGTATGAATATGTTTAGTACCGGGCAAAAGATCAGAATGCGGTCTGCTTTTGCATTAAACGGTGCACGGAATTCTTTTTTAAATTCTTTTGCCTGCGACAGTTCACTGGCCACCGGTGGTCCGTTACCAACAGATACACTTCCTGTTGTGAAGCCATTAGCAGATGTTAAGGTATTTCCAAATCCTGTTCAGGATATTATGAATATCATTCCGGTTAATGAGTATGAACTTGTTGGCAAACATTGCATCATTTATAATTTGCAGGGAAATATTCTTTTACAACAAACCCTGATTTCAAACAAAGGGAAAATAGATATTTCAACTTTGCAGACAGGCTTATATATTTTAAAGATCGGAACCGGTGCTGATAAAAAAATCATTAAGATCATAAAACTTTAATGATCATGCAGAAATCGTTTTTTTATATATAACATTTCTTTCAGTAAGATAGTTCAACACATAATCAAAGCATCCATTTTCTTTCCCTACAAATTCAGGAGGGAATACTCCTTTTTTAGTAAATAATTTATTGGAAAGCAGATTTACCACTGCATTACAAGTGTAACCCGTAGTGCGGGCCATTGAAGATGTTTTTGTTACTATATTATATTCGTCGTACAATAAATACTTTACCTGCATTGACTTTAATGCTGATTTACCTTTAATAATTATTTGCATTAAAGTGAATTCTTTTTCTTCCGGTTGAAGTTTCCATTTATCAAATAAAAGTGCAGATGTAAAATCAATTGGTTTGATATTCTGTCCTTTTATTGTTATTGGTTCATGCCCAAAGAAACCTGTGTTATATAATGATTTCATCAGGTCAATATGCCCCGGGTAACGAAGGGTTTTTTCCTTCATGTCCGGAATATGACTCATCGTGAATAAAATACTTCTCAAACCATCTGTATTGAAAGATTCCAGAGTACCTACATTTTCAAAATCTATCAGTTCGGTATCACTCATGGCAGGTTTTGTTACAATATGGCCATTTTCTACATAACGTGCCGGTCGTGTATATTCTTCAATAACATCAGCAGGGGAGAATGGTGCTTTATATTCGAAAGGCTTTATACGTTTAATTGGTAATCCGCCAACCATGCAATCAAAACTATCGATCTGCATCAGACTATCATGATACCCCAATATAAGATTACTCATACCGGGTGCAACGCCACAATCCACAACAGCAGTTACATTTTTTTTCCGGGCAAATTCATCCAGGTCCAATGCATTTTCCGGGAAGAATGAAATGTCAACGACATCTTTTCCTGCTTCAATGATTGCCTGTAATGTTTTATACCCCATAAAACCCGGAACAGCCGATACGACAAAATCAAAATTTGCAAGTAATTCAGTATAGCTGTTATATAAAGACAGGTCATAGTTTATGCACTGAATGGCTGTATGTGTCTTTAGCGAAGCAAGATTATTTTCATTGTTATCAAAAGATGTCACTTCAAATTGACCGGACAGGTCAATGGCTATGGCACTTCCAATCATTCCTGCACCAAGGATCGCTATTTTCATAAAAAATTATTTAATTAATGTGTATTGAATTTGATCTGTTTAATCTCTATTAATTCCGTAGAACTTGACTAAAGAATTAAACAATTAACATAATGGGAATAAAAGTTTATGCCGAGGTTCCATTCATCATAATGGATATATAGGCAGAAAGCCTGTAGAAGTTTGTATATGTTTTGCTGTTGAACACAGGTTAAAAGTACGTAAATTATTTCTCTATTCATAAGTGTATAAAACGTTTGAGGTTCGAGGTTTTAAGTTGGGTTTCTGACTTCTAACCTCGAACCTCATTTTTTAACCCTTTGTTAGCAGCAATCTTGTTATTTTCGTTTGATATAAATTAACCTCTCAATGAAAAAACTTGTATTCTTCTTTTTGATAATTCCTGTCATTACAACTGTGTCCGCTCAAATAAAATTACCGGGTGAATTAAATAAGGTTTTGGGAAAGGATAGTACCAAAGTCACTTCTGTTCTTTCAACAGATTTAAAAAAAGGAAGTTCCCTTTCAAATACTGATATCATCAATGGACTAAAAGAAGCGCTTACAATTGGAACAGATAGCAGCACAAAAAAATTAAGCAGGGTAGATGGGTTCTTTACGGATGCTGCCATTAAGATATTAATGCCCGAGGAAGCAAAAAAGGCTGAAAAGACTTTACGGAATGTAGGAATGTCTTCATTGGTAGATAAGGCGATCCTTTCCATGAACCGGGCGGCTGAAGATGCAGCTGGTGGTGTGACAGCTATTTTTTGGGATGCAATTAAAGAGATGACCGTCAATGACGGAATAAGTATTTTGAGGGGAAATGATTTTGCAGCAACCTCTTTTCTTAAACTGAAGACATCTGCAATACTAACATTAAAAATGAGACCAGTCATACAAGCTTCACTTGATAAAGTAAATGCAACACAATACTGGAAGGATGTATTTACAGCTTACAATAAATTTTCAAGTAAAAAGGTTGATACGGATCTGACAGGCTATGTTACCGGTAAAGCCATGGACGGAATATTTTATGAGATCGGCCTGGAGGAGCAGAAGATCAGGAAGGATCCCGCAGCACAGGTAACGGATTTATTGAAGAAGGTGTTTGGGAAGTAAATAATTCCCGCAGATAAACGCTGATTTATTTCCGCAGATTCACACAGATAAGCATCTGCGTAGATGCTGCGGTTTTTATTTCAGCGCCATTTGCGGGAAGAAAAAAACTTATTTCTTACCTGCTTTTGGATGCACGAGTTTTAACTCAGCGATCAGGTTCTTAGTATCAGTTGATTTGTTGAAGAAAGTATTTAAAGACAAATATTTCCCGCAGATAAACGCTGATTTATTTCCGCAGATTCACACAGATAAGTATCTGCGTAGATCTGCGGTTTTTATTTCAGCGCCATTTGCGGGAAGAAAAAAACTTATTTCTTACCTGCTTTTGGATGCACGAGTTTTAACTCAGCGATCAGGTTCTTCGCATCTGCAAATTTGTCAACTATAAAAAGTACATACCGGATATCAACCATTATATTTCTGCAGATGGATGGATCGTAATTAATGTCACTCATGGTGCCTTCCCAAACACGGTCGAAATTTAAACCGACCAGGTTTCCATAGGCATCTAATGCAGGGCTGCCGGAATTGCCACCGGTTGTATGGTTTGTTGCAATCATACAAACAGGTTGACGGCCATTTTCTCCGTACTGTCCAAAATCTTTTGCCTTATAAAGATTGATAAGTTTTTGAGGCAGGTCAAATTCATAATCACCGGGAACATATTTTTCCATTACCCCATCAAGGTAAGTATAATAATTATATTTAACGGCATCTTTCGGCTGGTATCCTTTAACGTTTCCGTAAGTAACCCTTAAAGTACTGTTGGCATCGGGGTAAAATGTTTTTTCAGCAAATACTTCTAATTGTGCCTGCATATAACTTCTTTGAAGCTTGTTGATCTTTCCCTGAATTTCATTGATCTTGGAAGAAACATTACTTGTATATGTTTTGGTAATATCAATTTGAAGTTTTGCAGCCACATCTTCCCTGATGCTGTTTACAACTTCCTGTGGAGTGCCTTTTAGTAAGGCTTTAATCTTGTCAAACGAAGTAAAAGAACTTTTCGAGTAGATATTATTTGCCAGACTGCTGTATGATTGCTGCTGGTCAGTCAATAATTGTTTAACAGCAGGAGATATATAAGCTGTTTCCTGTTTGGAAACATACATTTCCATCAGGGTTTCAAACATTTTTTTATCAACTGTCATATTATACTCCTTAAATATTTCTTCCAGTTTGGTTAAAACATCTTCTTTCTTTTTCAGGTATGTTGCTTCATCTTTATTTAAAGCAGTTACTAATGAATTCATATCAGCAGCAATACCAAAAATTTCTATCCTGGGTAAGATCTCATTGATATAATCCCTGGCATAACTGTAGGATTGTATATCAGTATAAGCCGTTGAAAGATCATTTAATAAACTACCATAATTATTTTTCCAATCAATATTTGCATTAACACGTTGCATGAATATATTTTCATACTCCATTTTCTTTTGTACTACATTTTTGGACGTTAAGCCAAGTACTTCACCCTGCCACTTTTTATACGAATTTTCGATGCCCGCATATTTAGCGGCATATTGAATTTTGATTTGTTCATCTGTACGCATAAAACCCATCAAAACCTTCAGTGCTTTTGCCCTGATCTCTATTTTAGCAGGATCATTTACAGTCATGATTTGTTTTACAGCTGCAGCAGTAAGGTATTCTTTGGTGTTGCCGGGAAATCCAAATACCATCGTAAAATCTCCTTCCTTTACTCCATCCAGTGATATGCTTAATGAACGCTTTGGCTTGTATGGAACATTGTCCGGTGAAAAAGCAGCAGGATTGTTATCCTTATCGGCATAGATCCTAAACATGGAAAAATCACCGGTATGGCGGGGCCACATCCAGTTGTCGGTATCTTTTCCAAAATTGCCTATCGATGATGGGGGGGCGCCTACCAAACGTACATCCTTATAAGTTTTTGTTACAAAAAGGAAATACTTATTTCCATCAAAAAATGAACGGATAAGAATATCTTCAAAGGTTTCTTTTTTAAAATCTTTTTTGATTTGATTGATATTTTTATCTACCTGGCTTTGTCTTTCTGATTCTGAAAGAGTTGAAGTAACGTTTTCCAATACCTGTTTTGTAACTTCTTCAATTCGTATAATAAAAGTTGCAAACAAACCTTTGTTCTGCAGTTCCTGTCCGTAATTGTAGGCCCAGAAACCATTTTGAATATAATTATTTGTAACGGAAGAAAGATTTTGAATGGCATCAAAACCACAATGGTGATTAGTAAGCAACAAACCTTTATCAGAAATTACTTCTGCAGTGCAAAAGCCTCCCAAGCTCACAATGGCGTCTTTCAGACTGGCTTTATTGATATTATAAATATCAGAAGCGCTGATCTTCATACCCTGCTTCTTCATGTTTTTTTCATTTAATATCTGTAAAAGCTGTGGAAGCCACATGCCTTCTTCAGCAAATGTTTTGAAACAAAAAAGACTCAATATCAAAAATGTGATCGTTATTTTTTTCATGTGAATATGTTTGAAGCAAATGTAGGGAAATGTGTGAGAAATTGCGGGTAGAAAATGCTGATCGGGAAGATTGATTATTTACCGGTATAATAAATGACACGTAATGAATTCGCTAACCTATTCGATATGTGTTAAAGTTTCAATCACTGATTTTTGTTTATTATTTCAGTTTCCACCGTATTCCCGTATAAAATTCTCTGCCCCTTGTTGGGCCCCAAACAGATGAGATATCAAAATATGGACCGAATGGGTTTTGCCAGCTGATAATGGGTTGATTTTGGCGAAAGTTGAAGATATTTTCGCAACCTGCATATACTTCAATACTATTAAAATTATAAGTGAACTGTGCATTAACTGTTGTGTAATCCTGCGAATAATCGGGCCGCTGATATGGAAGAGGATTTGATTTTGTATCCGGCAATCGTTGTTTTCCAAACCAGTGAATATTTATATCTGTATGTAATTTATTACTCACAGGTTTATAACTGAATGTTCCAAGCACTTTATGTCGTGGATTAAATGGCAGGATTTCTTTATTGCTATTATTTATCCTGTAAACATCTAAAAAATTGTAGCCTGCCTTAAACTCAATTCGCTTATATAGCTTAATGAAAAGATCCGTTTGAAATCCATTGCTAACACTGTTACCAGTAAAATTTTTAATGAATGCTTTGGTAGGATCGGTATCATAATCTGGGAATACCTGGTTTTCGAAATTGGTTCTGTAATAGTCTACACTGATAAAGCCGGAAATGTTATTTCCCTCAAATTTTTGAGTGATATTAATACCCATATTCAATGCCTTTTCAGGTTCTAAAGTTTCAACAAAAATTATGTCCCTGGAACTTGCCAATAAGCCTATATTTTCACTAAACAGATTAACGGTACGCCAACCAGTTCCTATGTTTGCACGGATGGTTAATTTAGGTGTAGGGTCGTATTTCAGTAATGTACGGGGTGTGAAGTACCAGCCAAACTGGTTGTGATTATCGGCCCTGATGCCGACTATCCAGGTAAGTTTTCCTTTTAAAAAACTAAGAGTGTTTTCTGCAAATAAGCCTGATATTTTTTCCTTACGAAGGTATTTCCCATCATAGTTTCTGTTAATAATGTTATCAGTAAATGAAATATCTTCTGAAAGATTTAGGTTTTTAAAACTAATGCCGGTTTTAAGAGAGTGGTTCTCTGTATTAGTTAATTCATATTGCAGGTTAATAAAAACATTGCTTTGTTTTGCTTTATAATATAATGAACCAAAATATGATTGTTGATCCTGGTGAAAACCCGATACATAAAGTGTAGCCCTATGTATATCATTAAACCGGTAACTTGTCTTGGACCACATTTCGGGTTGGTTAAGTGATACAGTGTTGCCATAAATAGTGCTACTCCCTTTGTGTTCATCAGGTTTAAAAAAAGTTTGACCACCTGTTCGGTTTTCATTCAAAAACCGCAGGGCAATTTCACTACTCCAACCCCAATCTTTTTCTTTACCGATCTTCCATTTGTTCATTACCATATATCGTGTAAGCAATGGCAGATCTAGAAAATTATCATGGTCCTTGTCTGTTTTATTAGCAGGCTGAACGGTGTGAAAAG
>JANOPU010000266.1:0-3303 GCA_031422055.1 Ferruginibacter sp. | reverse complement strand
AAAAATAAATTAAAATAAATTTTTTTATAAATTTTTTATTTTTAAAAAAAAATTTTTTATTTTTTGTTTTTTTCTTTTGGTGGTCTGCCTAAAAACGCCCCCCCACCACTATACGAAAACACCATAAATTAAAACTGTTTTATGAAAATATCAAAGATTAAGACTAAAGTTTATTTACATGTCTTTTGGCTACTTTAGTGAACTGAGGACTGAAGCACTGGCAATATGATTTTTGTAGAATTCGCAGCGTCATGATAGATCCTGATCGTTGCTTTTTGAAAATCGCTGTCATTTGCTTTGTAAATATCAATGAATTTTTGAGGGTTTCTATCTGCCAAAGGAAACCAGCTGCTTTGAATTTGTATCATAATGCGATGGCCTTTTTTGAAAGTATGGGCCACATCTGGCAATTCAAATTTTACCTTGGTAGGCTTGTTGGGAATAAATGCCTCAGGTTTTTCGAAACTGTTCCTGAATTTACCTCTCATAATTTCCCCTCTTACAAGCATTTGGTATCCGCCCATGGGATATGCTATCCCGTTTCCTTTTAGTTTAGCGGGATACAAAAAGTCATTCGGAAAAACATCAATTAATTTTACCACAAAATCTGCATCAGTTGTAGAGATACTTGCAACAAGATCTGCTATAACAGGCCCTGCCAGGGTAATGTCTTCTTTTAGTACATCCATTTGAAATGTCATTACATCAGGCCTGCGTGAAGCGAAGCGCTGGTCATCGGTCATATATTCTCTGGTTCTGTCATCGTGAACATCTTCGGTATATGGAACAGGGTGAGCGGGGTCACTTATATATTCAACAAATGATATTTTATTTGATGGTTTTGTAAAAGATAATTTATTGCCTGCATGTACAAAAAGCGATTTGTATTCAACAGTTTCTACCGGCCATTTAGATAATTGTCTCCACTTATTTTCTCCCGAAAAAAATATATTGGCTTCAGAAATATCATTTACATTTCCTTTATTTTTTAAATAATAATTAAAGAAAGGGATCTCAATACTTTTCTGATAATAATCGGAAGTGTTGCTTTCAAAGCGGATATTGCCTAAATAACTGCCTTCGCGGCTCCATTGTCCATGATACCACGGCCCCATAACGATCTTACTGTTACTTTGTGGGCTTTGAGTTTCTGCAGCTTTGTAACTATTCCATGCGCCCCAGCAATCTTCTGCATCAAACAAACCGCCCACCCAAAGCATGGCAGGCTTTACATTATATAATCCAACTCTTGCATTTCGTGCTTTCCACCAGTCATCATACGTTGGATGCTGGTACATTTCATGCCAGAATTTTATACTGTCACCGATCATGCCGGCTAAGTTCTTAACTGCACCTGCCTGTAAAAAAAATTGATAATTATCTTTTATTGGAGAATTAAAACCAATACCATAGTCTTTTGTAGGGGCAGGGTGGGGTTTTCCAAAAGATGAGTAAAAAGAAAATCCGTCCATAGCAAAAAAGGCACCGTTGTGGTGAAAATCGTCACCTATGAACCAATCAGTTACTGGCGCCTGGGGACTTACCGCTTTTAATGCCGGGTGTCCGCTCAAAGCCGCTTCCGTAGAATAGAAGCCGGGATAGGAAGTACCTACAACACCCACATTTCCATTGTTGCCCGGAATATTTTTTATCATCCAGTCAATGGCATCGTAGCTGTCACTGGCTTCATCAATATCTTTATTTGTTTTTTTGTTTTTATTGAAAGGGCGTACATCCATAAATTCGCCTTCACTCATATAACGGCCACGAACATCCTGTGTTACGAATATATAGTTCTCTTTTGCATAGGCGAAACGGTAACTATCCCAGAAATTTGAAAACTTTTCTTCTCCATATGGCCAGCAGGAGTATGGGGTACGTGTTAACAGGAATGGATGTTTTTCTGTTTGGTCTTTTGGTATATAAAATGAAGTGAATAGTCTTATTCCATCTCTCATGGTTATATAAGTTTCCTTTTTCGAATAATTATTTACAAACCATGTACTATCAGCGTTTTGAGCATAAATAACTGAATTAAAAAATAAAACAGAAATCAATAGGAAAAACTTTTGCATAAATAATTAATTTTAGAATGCTAAATTTAATGAATCTAATTGAGTAATGCTATGAATATAAATGAACAACTGATCAGCAGTTTTTATACTGCCTTTCAAAATCTTGATCATAAAAAAATGAATGCTTGTTATAGTGATGAAATTGTTTTTTTTGATCCGGCATTCGGGTTACTGAGGGGGAGTGAGACAAGATCTATGTGGGAAATGCTTTGTAAGAATGCAAAAAATTTTTCTCTGGTATTTGGCAATATCGTCGCACTGGATGAAAAATATTATACTTGTGAATGGGTAGCAAGCTATACTTTTTCAAAAACCGGCAGAAGGGTAGTCAACAAAATAAAAGCACATATGATGATCATTGATGGAAAGATCATTGAACATAGCGATGGGTTCAGTTTGCACAAATGGAGTATGATGGCCCTGGGTTTCAAGGGTTGGTTATTTGGTTGGAATAGTTTCTTTCAAAATAAAATTAAAAAACAGGCAAGAAGGAATCTGGATAAGTTTATACAACAAAAAAAATGAAAACCAAGCATAAGCACTAACAGACCTTTACTTGTAAAATAGTTTATAAAATTGTATATTTCATTATCTTTCACCCTTAAATAAAAAAACCATGAACACAGAATTTATCAAAAACATTAACTGGATTGCAGTATTGTGTGGAGCATTGGGTTATTTTGCTTTAGGTGCATTGTGGTATTCCAAAGTGCTTTTTTCCAAACAATGGCTGATCCTTACTAAGATCAATCCCAAAGACCCCAATGCCACAAAGGGAATGGGATTACTGATGGTTATGTCATTTTTGTGGATGTTCATTACTGCGCTTGGAATTGCTATTATTCGTGACAGAGTTGGGGATATTTCTGGCTGGCTCGGTGGTGTAAAACTTGGAACAATAACTGGTTTGTGCTTTGGAGTATCGGCAGTCAGTATTTCTTATTTATATGAAAAAAGACCCTTAGGTCTGTATTGGATCAATGGTGGGTATACTTTATTGGGAAATATCGTTGCAGCAATTATCGTTTGCAGTTGGCATAATTAGAAATCGTTAAATCGTTTTTAAATTTAAGGGTTTAAAGGTTACGTGATCAACCTTTAAACCCAGATTACGCGATAGAAATAAATCGCTTACAAAAGGATGGAAATTAATTAATAACCTGATTACGGAATAAGCATCAAAGTGAAAATTGATTTCTATTAATTGAAGTGCCCTGAATCCAAGAGT
>JANOPU010000265.1:0-9042 GCA_031422055.1 Ferruginibacter sp. | reverse complement strand
TATATTGAATTGTATGAAAAAGTTATTGGTGAAAAATTTATTCCTTCAACCCTTAGTGATGCAGAAACTGAAAAATGTATTCTTAACGCATTGCAAAACTTACAACAGCGGAGTTAGTTATCTACTATTTTTCCATAATCCAGAAATAATTCTGTTCCTGCTTTTATATCAGTTAATGCTTCAAAATCTTCTCCTTCATTGATAGAAAGAATGTTTGGTTCATCAGCATGATTTAAAAAAATAACAAGGTCAACCATTTTAAATCCGTATTCTGGAACATAATAATTTCCTTCATCATACAGGCAATAATTTTCTACAACTGCCTTACTGTGTTCAGGCAGTGATGCAATTTCTTCTTTAGAAAATTTTATCCATTCACTCGTATCATTTGAAAAAATATTTCGTTGCCCTTTTTTTATATCTGTGATTGCAAAAACACCAATACCCTGAACTGCTGATGGTTTCAGCATCACATTAGTATTTGTAAGCAATTCAGTCATCAATGATTTTTTATCCATCAGAGTATTCATTTTATTTATCTGAAATAGTTTTCCGCAGCCGTTGTTTTGATTTATTAAATACCATTCTTCCTTTGTCAATACCTTTTCGTAAATCTTTTTGAATGTCTTCGGGAAGGTTGATAACTTCCTGGCAGGCCACACTGCAGCAGCCCTGATATTTTTCGGCACAGTTGCTGCATTGAATGAATAACAGGTGGCAGGCTTCATTTTTACAATTGGTGTGGGTATCTGCTGCTTCACCGCATTGATGGCATTTTGCAATGATCTCATTGGTGATACGTTCCCCCAGCCTCTCATCAAAGACAAAATTCTTTCCATGGAATTTATTGACCAGTTGTTCTTCTTTTATTTTATTGGCATAATGAATAATTCCTCCTTCCAGGTGAAATACATTTTTAAAACCACGATGCAGCATATACGCACTTGCCTTTTCGCAACGGATACCACCGGTGCAATACATAATAATATTTTTTTCTTTTTGTTCGCGGAGCATTTCTACAGCCATCGGAAGTTGCTCCCGGAATGTATCACTGGGAATTTCTATTGCATTTTCAAAATGACCCACTTCGTATTCATAATGATTTCGCATATCTACCACAACAGTATTGGGATCATTGGTAAGTTCATTAAATGCTGCTGCGTTAACATATTTACCTTTGTTTGCCATAGCAAAAGCCGGATCATGTATTCCATCGGCAACAATTTTATTACGCACTTTGATCTTCAGTACCCAAAATGATTTCCCATCATTGTCAACTGCAATATTCAACCGCAACTTATTTAGTTCCGGAAAACTGTTTAAAAATTCTTTGAAAGCCACAAAATTATTTTCCGGAATACTGACTTGTGCATTGATGCCTTCACTGGCAATGTATATCCGGCCAAATACGTTTAGATTATTCAGGCCTTTATACAATTCATCCCTGAATTTGGCTGTATCCTCAATAAAAAAATAGTTGTAAAATGAAACGGTCGTTCGTTTGAACGTTTCTTCAAATAGTTGTTTCTTCAGCTCTGCCTGCGAAACACGGTTGTGTAGTACTGCCATAAATTTTCTTTGATCCCGGTGTGAATGGGAAATCTTTATTTGTCTGACGAGACGTCAGACAAATTTAAATGTCAGACGAGGGCGTCAGAGATTTAAAATGATTGGATGCTTGCAGGGCAAACCAAATTTTAAATAAAATTAAGAAATTATTACAACATGAATATGTTTACTGTAAGGTCATTACAAACTGATGCTTGTTCCCCTTCCCCTGCCGTTTCGCATTATATTCGAACCCAGCAGTCCGCCGGTTCCGATACGGATACCAGTATTAGAGATTTTTCCGTTTTCCAAACCAACCACAACGTCTATCCTGAATATTTTAAAAATATTTTCAATACCTGCGAATACTTCTACATAATTATTTCTGCTGTTCACATAAAAAGTATTTCCTCCAACAATAAGGTTCCAGTTAAGCTTTTTGAAAAAAGGTATTTTATTAGTGATTAAACCGTTGAAATGATGTTCCAAATGAGCTAAAGCATACAATGATTGTGTAGTACTATATTTATAATATTTCGCCAGTTGAAAACTATTTACATATTCACTGGCTGCCGCAGCCTGGTTTCCGTTAAAATGCTGAAAATCCTGTATAAAAAGATTATTTGTATTTAAAAAACCTCCCATGCTGATTTTATATTTAAGTGTCCCGGCTAATTTTAAATTCTTGTCATCATTAATACTGAATTTCCATTTATCAAAATCAACATCACTTCCAAAAATATTTTTAATGCCTTTTGAAAACCCAAATGTGAAAGTTGGATATTTTGATCCAAGGGGAATTTTGCTATTTGGTAATTGTATGTATCGCTGTCCGGGTTTATAACTAATACTAAATGAAAGTATCAATGCCTGATGGCGAAATACCTGTGAACGAAATACCCTTTCATTGGGATAATTGGGTGTTATTTTTGCGCTGTCTTTAAAGAATGTAAAATAAGTTGTATTTTCTAATGGTATCCGATCTTCATACAGTGCGTTTACATTGAACCGCAAGCCACTTTCGTAACGTTTTGAAAAACTGATGCTGCCAAAATAATTTTCATAGGTTTTAATAAAATTATCACCATAAAATAAAGTACTTATTGTATTTACAAGGGGTATGAGGGGTGTCTCTTTATTATATTCACTAACCCTTTTACCTCCAGTAAAGTTCCAGGCAAAACGTTTTATTTTTTGATCTGCATCAATATCTCTTGTTCGAAAACTAATATTGGCCCATGCATTTAAATGCGTATTACTGAATCCATACCGGAGATTTGGTTCAAATGAAAAATATGACTTCCATTTTTTAAGGTAAGTATTGAATCGTGTATTTATGTTCAGCACAACCCCTTCTGCCGGATTATATTCCAACGATTGAATAGGAGATTCAATACTCCACGAATAACTATTTTTTAAACTGTAATGAGTACGGTTAATTCCGCTCCATAAGGCAGCTAGCGGTTTTATTTTTCCTTGTTTTTTATTTAATGAATCAACATTCTTTTGTGTAAAGCCGGAATCTTTTCGTATTTGGTATAAACTGTCTTTTACTTTGTAATCCATCGACTCTTCCTGTTCAAGTGGAACCGGCCTTGTTGTATCCCAATATGCTTTTGATTTTTTATTTACAGCTGTATCATACTTAACAACAATCCGATCGAAGAATTTTTTTGAAAAAACAGGTTTGATGTCATAATTGGAATATACATTGAGAAAATTTCCAACAGCATCAACTTTAAACTGGTTAAAATTAAAGCGGAGTAACTGACTTTTCAATCTCCAGATATCATCAGTAACGGGTACATGTATTTGAGTGATTTTAAGCGTATCTAATATTTCCAGCTGAGATGTTTTGGTCAGCATCAGATCAAAACTGTGAATACGCCAATCTCCATCAGTAATATTTATTACGCCTGAAAATAATGGTTCATAATTTCTGCGGGGCGTAACACGTATGCTGTTGATGGCTTTTCCATTTTCCCAGAAAGTACCTAAAAATTTAAATTTGTAAAATCTGATCGCTGCATCTGCAATCGGTGAAACAAATCCACGTGGATTAAATCTATCAGTAAAGATGATCACATTGTTTGTGTAAAATGTAATAAAGGTTGGAAAGGTGAAACCAAAATCACCACTACCACTCACCCGGCTGCTCTTTACTTCCAGTTTAAATTTGTCTGGCAGTGCAATATTGATCTTACCAACAGATTCCGACAAATAAATGATTCCCTTTCCGGATGAGTCCAGTTTCATTTCATTTCGGTCATCCTGAGGTATTTTTCTGCCAAATATCTTATCCGGTAAATTAAGCAGTTTGATCATATCCTTGGTATACAAGTCACAGGTAAAAGCATCAATCTGTTTAGCGTAAAATGGGCGTTTTTTTATTGCCTGCCTGATGATCTCGTAGGCAGGGTCTTCATCCCCGGTTTTTAAAATCACTTCTTTAAGCAACAGTTTCTGTTCTTTTAAAATAAAAATAACTTCAACATCTCCTGAAACAGTGACCAGTTTTTCTGATGCTGCATATCCGATATATTGACATACCAAAGTGTAAGTTCCTGCTGGTAATGAAAATGAAAAATTTGCTTTATTATTTGCACTGGCTCCTATGGAACTTCCTTTAACAGTAACCGATGCAAATGGCAAGAGATCTCCCCGATCACTGAAAACAGTGCCATGAATTTTTTGAGCTGATGAAAACTGGTAAAGAAGTATCAGAAAAGTACCGAAAATAAATCTCATAATGCATTTTGCGTGTAGGCAAAAATAGCCTCCAAAATGTTAGTGAAAAATTAAAAGTTAATTTTAAATTTTTTTATGCAACCCTTTTCCTGAGTAAACTTCCTGTTAAAGCGGCAAATCCGCCAACGACGGCTCCAATAAGTCCGGTAACAATGATAAGCAAGTTTGGATCATCTTTTTTTAATATTATCACAGATATCTTATGTGCCAGGATGTGTTCATTGTGATCACTGATCCAGAAACTTAATCCTGCCCACAAAAAAAATAGAGAAATAAAGCCACAAAGGAATGCCAATCCCGGATTTTGTTGAATAAGTGCCGAAACAATAAAACATACGATAGCAATACTCCACCAGGGTAAATACAGGCAGGTTGCGAAACTTAAAACTGCCATTAGAATAAGAGAGACGATGAATTTCATGCTGGTTTGTTTGTTTATTAGTTTATTGGTTTATTGGTTTGCCTTCATTTACTATAATTTTCGATATATTTATAGATTGTAATTTAATTAGCATCTAGCTTCACTTACTAAAATTCATCACCCATTTCACCCGGTTATCTTTTTGTTCGTCTTTTATCATCATCCAAAGTGCATAATATTTCCCTTCTGCCCAATGATCTACAAAACTATCATAGAATTTACTCCCGGGGTTTCCACTTTGGCCACCAGGATATACACCGAAAGCTTCTGTCTTTGCAGTTAAACTAACAACCATTCTCCAACTGGGCCCGTGTTCTTCTTTAGTGGCATTAATAATATTTGTACCTCCGCCAACAGGCAAATGTAACTTGCTGAATGATGGCAATTTCAACAAATGATTCACACGGGTATCTTTGTATTTTGCCCATTCGAGTTTTCCTTCTTTTTCTGCTTTAGCCAAAGTGATGACGGCACGTTTAAATGCCGCAGTAGCTTCATCAGGTAATGTTTCAGTTTGTGGTGTAGAAACATTATCTAAAAATTTAAAAGCTGAATCTTTGAGAACGCCCTCCAATAGCGTGCTTTCAAAAGGTTTCTGTATCGGTAAAGGCGCTTTCGAAAATTCATCATTAAATACGGTATCCTTAAAATATTTCCATGTCAATACAAATACGGTTGCTCCTTTACTGTTTGCATCGTTTCTAAGGTCCCAGTTCTTTAACAGATCAAAATATATCTTTTCTTCTGCACTTAAGTTTTGTTGATCAATATTTTTTAAAAATACCGGCCTTGCCATTTCAGCAAAAACATTATAATTATCTATTTGCATCGCCATCATATCCTTTGGAGTAATATTTTGCATAGCAGCAAGTTTACGGTTAATGATGAAGCCTCTTGGTACAGGATATTCTCTTCCCAAATAATATGGGTATGAACTATCTGCAGGATTTTGATTGGCGCTGCTTACAAACCCACGTTCGGGGTTGTACTGGAAAGGAGTTTCATTCATAGGTATCATGCCCTGCCACAGATAAGAACTGTCTACACCCGGCATAATAAAATCGCCCTGGCCTTTCCATTTTGCCGGAAAATCACCTTGTGTACGAATGGCTATATCTCCATTTTTACAGGCAAATACAATATTTTGTCCGGGTGTCTGAAGGTTTACAACTGCAGCAGAATAGTCATCATAATTTTTTGCCCGATTCAACAAATTGAATAACAACATTTCATTACTTGGATCGTGTGCCTTCCATCTTACTGCATAATTTTTAGAAGCTGCCCCGGTATTTTCGGGGTTGCCGGTTTTTTTTCCACTGAAGGATCTGTCATACATAACGGGACCGAATAAAGTATATGCAACTGTGTCAATATAATCGGATTTGTCTTTAATTTTTATTTGTTCATACCTGAAAGTTGTTTTTTGCCATTCATTGTTGAACCAATATGCAGACCTGTTCTCATCTTTAAATTTAATTTCATAATAATCTCTTACATCCCTTCCTCCATTGGTAAAACCAAAAGCACAACTATCGTTAAAGCCTATAACAATACCCGGTGCACCGGGAAATGTAGCACCATAAGCATTAAAAGCAGGTGTTGAAATTTGCATCTCATACCACAATGAAGGCAGGTTCAGGCCCAGATGCGGGTCATTACAGAGTATCGGCGAGCCACTCAATGTTTTAATTCCACTCACTGCCCAGTTATTACTGCCATTTTCTCTATCAGGTTTTTCATTTTCTTCTACTGAAATATTTTCTTTGTTTAGATATAATGAATCGGCATCTGAAGGTATCTTTAATTTTATTGAGGGATCAGCGTATTTGGTTCCTTTTGGAATGATTGGATCCAAAGAATCCTGCATGGATGGATATAATTTAAAAAAATCTTCTTTGCTGAAAAAATTCTTTGCATTCGTCATTTCAAAATCTATTTCATGTGCGGCCAGGTCCCAGGACATATATTTCAAAAACAGGGCGCTTTTAAGATTGCTCCATTTGCCTGGTTTAAAACCAAGTAACTTATATTCCAGAGGCAATGAACTTTCAGTCAGACTTTCAATATATGCATTCACCCCTGCAGTATAAGCATCGCATTCTTTCTTGATTACTTCATTGGCTTCCATTTCTTTTAACGAATTTTCAGCAGCAAAGACCATTCCCAGCCTTCTGAATTCACGGTCATGGTTAAGTGCTATATCACCTACTATTTCACTTGCCCTTCCCGCAGCTGAAAGTGTTTGAAGGTCCATTTGAAATAATCTGAATTTTGCATGCAGGTAACCCTGAACGAAATATGCATCGTTTTCCTGTTCAGCAAAAATGTGGGGTACCAATCTTTCATCAAAATAAACATTCACTTTTCCTTCTAAGTTTGGAAATTTCAGGTCTGCTGAATAATTCTGATCTGTTGGTTCTGCATTTTGCCATATCCCCTCCTGTGGAGCCAATAATTTGCCCAAAGGAGCAGGCAGGAGTAGTTTAGTATTTAATATAATACAAAGTGCAGAAGTAATAGCTGCCATTAAAATGAAAAGAATTATTCTCATAACTGATTTTGTAAACTGTAAATTAAATAAAATCATTGTTGTGAGACTAAAAATCTTTATTCACTATAAAATATCTGTTTATAACAGATACTACTTCACGCTCCTCTTCTTTGGATAAGTGATAGGTGCACGGTCAGTTTAAATCTTTATTTTTGTTACATGGAAGAAGCATTAAGCGAACACACAAAAAATATTTTAGGTTTACAATTACCATCAGACCCACGCTGGGTAAATCTGGCAGAAATGCAATTGGAAGAAATACTTACTGATCACGCTTATTGTGAGCAGAAAGCAGCTACGACTTGTATCACACTGATTCAAAAAAATTCTGAAAAGGAATTATTGGTAGAAGAGTTGAGCCCGATCGTAACTGAGGAATGGGGGCATTTCAGGACTGTATTAGCAGAATTGAAAAAAAGGGATTTAAAACTGGGCCGTCAACGCAAGGATGTATATGTAAATAAATTATTAGAATTCCAGGTCAAAGGAGGCAGCCGTGATGACAGTTTTTTAGACCAGATGCTTATCATGGCATTGATAGAGGCCCGCAGTTGCGAGCGATTTAAAAGATTGAGTGAAGGGCTGGATGATGCATATATGCGAAAATTCTATCGAAAATTCATGGAAAGTGAAGCCGGGCATTATACATTATTTATAAATCTGGCAGAATATTATATAGATAAAAAGATTGTTCGCAAAAGATGGGCACAATGGTTGGTTTATGAAAAAGAGTTGATGAACAGCCAGGAAGTCAGGGGTGACAGGATTCATTGAACCCTTTCACGAGATGACATCTTCTTGTTTTACACCCCCCGAAAAAGATGTCATCTCATGTTTCTCAAGGAAAAATCTCCCTAATTCTCGGTGTTTTACCCCTTGTTATGAATTGCTTAGATGACATCTTTACAAATTCATACTCAAAAGATGTCATCTACTATGGGAGTAACTAAATATAAAGCAACATTTGTTGAAAATGAATTTTATCACGTTTATAACAGAACTAATAATAAAGAGTTATTATTCAGGAATGATCATAATCGGAATCTTTTTTTGAATCGTTTTGATCATTACACCTCCCCATTTTTAGAGACTTATTCATGGAACCTTTTACCCAATCACTTTCACTTTCTTTTGAAAGTTAAAAGCTTTGAAAGTATTACGAATTACCTTAATAATAAATATCTCAAGGATCTATGCTTAACTGAAAAAAAATTTTTAAAAAATGAATCTTCCATTCATAACGTAATAGACAATGTTTTTCAACGTTTTCTGATTTCCTATTCAATGTGTTTTAATAATTTACATAACAGAAAGGGGAATTTATTACATCGGCCGTTTAAACATATTCAAGTTAAAAATGATGACCAATTTACCCAAACAGTTATTTACATTAATGCAAATGCTCAAAGGCACAAGATAGTTACTGATTTTAGAAACTATAAATGGTCGTCGTACAACACGATACTTTCAGATAAACCGACAAAACTTTATAGAAAAGAATTACTGGATTGGTTCGGCGGTAAAAACCAATTTAATAAAATACTAAAAAAACAAACGAAATATTACTATTCATGTGATACAGCTATTGATGATGATTAAAAGATCTAACCTAGATGACATCTTTATTTAATTATAGGATTAGGTAGAATAAAGGCAAAGTAAATATAGTAAATGTTTTAAACTAAATATATTAGTATCTTTACGCTAAATTATTTAGCCATGTTTAAAAGTATAAATGCGATTGATTTTGGAAAACTATTTTATGATAATGAAA
>JANOPU010000264.1:0-1735 GCA_031422055.1 Ferruginibacter sp. | reverse complement strand
TTCGGGATAGTTTAATATTTGCTGAAATTCATCAATAGCAATAACTGTTTTTATGGGTTGCTGATCTAAAAACTGCAGCAGTTGTGGAATGGTTTTTTCAAATTGTTTGGGCTGGCTGATGTCGAGGCTGAGTTCGGGATTTCCGCTTAGGGGGTCAATACTCAGCACAGGGCGAAAGAGCCGGATAGCCTCCCAGAATTTTTTGCCGATCCCTTTTTTTTCAGGAAAAATGGAATAGATATGGTTGGCCAGCATATTGGTAAGGTCTTTTAAATGCTGGCTGGCATAAATATCCATGTAAATGCATTTCCGGTTTTTTTGTTTGCCTGCCAGGTGAAACACATGCTGTATGAGTGCTGTTTTACCAAGCCTGCGCAGTGCAAAAAAAGCGGTATGCCGGTGGCTTTGTATATGCTGCAGCAGCACGGTGGTTTCCTGCACCCTGTTGCAGAAAAATGCAGGCCCCGAATAACTGTTGATATCAAAGGGGTTCCTTGTTTCTTTCATATACTAAAGTTATTATACAAAATGCATTATACAAAATGTATAATGCATTTTGTATAATTTATTTACCGGTTGCTGGTAGTTTTGTGTTGCTGCCTTGCTCCTTCTTTTACAGGGCTGCAGTTTTTCAGGGTGATGGATCGGTTGATAATGGTGATGCTTTAGTGTAAGTGATTTTATTAGGGAAATTAATTTTTCGTTCCGTTATTTTTAGGTCTGCTTCATCTTCTATGTTGTAGGCAGTGAAAATCATTTTCTTTAAGTTCAGTAGTCTTTCCTCGGGTGTTAAGGAGGCCATGTGTTTTAGCCTGTCTAAATCCCTTTCTTCAAATGATTTATAACTTGTTATTTTTTTGCTGTTCATATTTATGTCATTTTTTTTAATTAAAATGAATGAATTATTCTATTATTTGTAAGGCTTAAATGCTGTTGTTCCAGTACCAACATGCCGAGGTCTTCTATGGGTACGCTTTTGTTGGGTCTGTCTTCCATGCCTTTGAAATGGCAGTAGCTAACTACCATCTGCTCATTGCTGAACTTTAGGAAGCAGGGATTTTCGATGGAGATAGTGTGTTTGATCATAATGTTTTTGTTTAAAAAAGCCAAATAATTGTGCCATCTGGATTTATTTTAAAATCATCTTTCTCAAGAACAAAATCTAAGTTAGATTTTGATAAACGTACTTTAGGAAAGGGGTTATCAAAATCAACTTTAGTTTTACCATCACCAACTTCCTTCTTAATCTCCTCTTCTTTTCTTGCCTCCAGATGGTAATCAAATTTTATTCTTCCATCATTTTCTAACTGTCTTATTTTATAAATTCTGTTTCTAACTTCTTTTGGCTCTATTGATTTTAGTTCATCTTTATTTTCTTTAAAAAAAATAACCTTTTGTCCTACTTTTAACTTAGCTACACATGGTATCATTCCTTTAAACTTACCCGCACTGCTGTAAATTTCCTTTTGTGATAATTCACTCAGTGGTAAATCAAAAAGATTTCGATTTTCTATAAATGTTTTTAAATTAATTAAATCAAACTCTGTAATTTCTTTTTTCTCTATTTGACCTTTATACAAAAAGTACATATAGTTTTCCCCATTCATAGCATATACATTATGCTTGTGTACTTTTTCCGAAAGAAAAGCATCAGAATGTTTTTTTATTTCAATCGGCATTTCGTTGTGATAAATTCTAATATGCCTCACTTTTATTTCTTTTTTTGAATCTGAAT
>JANOPU010000263.1:0-4719 GCA_031422055.1 Ferruginibacter sp. | reverse complement strand
CAGGAGATCAAATCTGGCACAACTATATGATAAAGTGAAAGCCGAAATTATTAAACTGGATTCAACAAAGAAATATATCGAACAAAATATTAATAATAATAGCCAACATTCGGGTTCATATATCATAGATATTTCTTCCATCAATGGCCAAATGATCAGCTTAAATGAAAAACTATTGGCTTACCAGGATGAATTAAAATTTTCAAACGCTGTTCAGATCTTACACAAATTTGAAAAGTTTGAAAAACCGGCTTCTCCTAAATTATTTAAGTCGATTGTCTTGGGTTTTGTTGGCGGTTTTGCTTTTGGCTATATATTATCTTTATATCTGTACCTGCGTAAAAGACTCAATAGTAATACAAGAGGGAAATAAACCTGCTGATTCCTAATATTTTATTACCGGTAACAAACATGATGTACAATAAATAAAATGAACCGTTCAAAACATTTGGATCTGTTACTATTCTTATGGTACATCATTTTTTTTATTAGTTTGATCTTTTTATTCAGGACAATGAATAGTATTTCAATAGCTCTGATACTGGCTACCGGCCTGGTTAAAAATAAAACAGAAAAAGGTTCATGGCTAAGTAATGAACTGCAGAACCCCTTTCTGATAACATGTTTTTTGTTTTACCTGATACAGGTTATCCCGATCTTATTCGGATCAAACCTGGTTGAAAGAATAAATATTATACAATTAAAAAGCGGGCTTGTCTTTATTCCATTTGCAATATGCTGCAGTAACTATTTAAACGAAACGGTAAGAAATAAGCTGATGGAGTATTATGTTTGGATCCTTGCAGCAGCTTTATTTTATTGCCTGATCCTTGCATCGTATCACTATTATTTTCAACAATCTCCTAATGATGTTTTCTTTTATCATCAACTGGTAAGCCCAATAAGACAACATGCTGTTCAGTTTTCTATCTATATATTTTCCGGAGTTTTATATCTGCTTGAAAAATTAAAAAGAGGAATTTACTTCTATAATAAAATATTTCACTTTGCACTCCTTTCTTATTTTACCTGTTGTATCCTGTTACTTTCTTCCAAACTTGTTATTGCCATTACGGTAATTTGTTTTTTCTACTATTGCTTCCTTTTCTTAAAACATAAGATACAGGCCCGTTATATCATTTTTGCTTCTCTTTTTACAGGAATTGCAATGATTGTTCTTGTTCTTACTACACAAAACAAAGTAAGTAAGCGATTCAATGAAATTCTGACAGGAGATCTAACCCTCGTTCAACAGAAAAATTATAATCCTGCAATGTATTTCAATGGATTACAGTTCAGGCTGATACAATGGCGATTTGTAAGTGAAATTTTAACAGAAAATCGTGCGTGGATGACAGGAGTTTCTGCAAATGGCCAACCGTTACTCAACAAAAAGTATACAAGCAGCGGGATGTATATAGGCGATGCAACAACCCCGGATCGTGGCTTTATTGGTTATAATACGCATGCCCAGTTTCTTGAATCGTTGTTACAATCAGGAATTGCGGGTTTACTTTCATTTGTAATAATATGCATCAGCATGATATCAATGGCAGTCAGGCGAAAAAACAGGGCATTGACTTTTTTAGTGATCATAATATTAGCATACTGTTTTAATGAATCAGTTTTTGAAAGCCAATATGGTATCCTATTATTTATATTCCTACCTTTATTTCATTATTATGGCACTATAGATGAAACAAGGCTTTCTCTTTCTAATATACCGTAAGTGATCATTTCCATTAAAGCCAGTTTCAATGATAATATAAAATAAAACAACCTTTCCTTTCGATAATACGTCTTGAAATAAAGAATTGTAATTTAATAGCCACTTTTTATGAATAGGAAAAGAATAAAAACGATTCTTATTGTACTAATATTTTGTATAGCTATGATTGCTTCAGTTGGCTATTACTTATTCAATAAAGGCCCTGCAGATATAAAGAATAATGTTGCAATTAAAACGGAAGCCTCCGCACTTTATTTACAATTCATTTCAGATTCAACAGGGGCAATAAAAAATTATTCGGGCAAAGTAATAGAAGTAACTGGAGAAGTAAATTCTATTTCTATGAATCAGCAAAATGAGAAAATCATTCTTTTAAAAACCAATACCGATGGAGCTTACGTAAACTGCACCATGGAAGAGGATCCGGGAAATATAAAAATAAAAGACCGGGTAGTCTTTAAAGGAATCTGCAGTGGCATTGGCGAGGGAGATGAAGATCTTGGCTTAACGGGTGATGTATATGTAACAAGATGCTTTATCATAAAAAAATAAACCATGAAAACAAGGATCCTATTTATTCTAACATTGTTAACTATTATCGATCTTTCAATAACGGCACAAAAAGTGTATACAAAAAATGGTTCGATTAGTTTTTTTTCAAAAGCCCCGTTAGAAAATATAAGCGCAGTGAATAATCAGGTAATGAGTACGCTTTCTTTACCGGGAGGTGAATTGCAATTTTCCGTTTTGATCAATGCGTTTCATTTTAAAAAAAGCCAGATGGAAGAGCATTTTAATGAAAATTACATGGAAAGCAATAAATACCCCAAAGCTATATTTAAAGGAAAGATCAATGAACTATCAAAAATGAATGTAACGTCTGATGGCAGCTACCCGGTGCAGGTATCCGGTGAAATAACCATACATGGTGTTACTAAAACAATTACAGCATCGGGAATAATAACGGTAAAATCTGCTGTAATTACAGCAAAATCAACCTTTCCGGTAAAACTTGCTGATCATAATATCAGTATACCGAAAATTGTAAAAAGTAATATTGCAGAAGTTATTGATGTAACGGTAACGTGTACATATAACCAAAAGATCTGATCAAATAAATACTACTGTTTATGAAACAAATTAAGCTATTCATCTTGCTTCTATTTCTTTGTGCAAAATTATATGCACAAGATACCACTGACCTCATGAGCCAGTTAGAAAAACAGGAGCCCCTGAAAACAAACTATACATTTGCAACATTTAAATCTACCCGCATCATTACCGGGCATTCAGTAGAAAATATTGGAAAGGGGGTTTTAGACTTAAGAATATTGCACCGCTTCGCACCGTTAAACAGGGGAATCTATGATTTCTTTGGCCTTGATATTGCATCAATGCGCCTTGGTTTAGATTACGGTATAACTAACAATTTAATGATAGGCATTGGCCATAGTACCTGGCAAAAAACTTATGATGCATTTTTTAAATTAAAAATACTCAGGCAATCATCCGGTGCACGAAATATGCCGGTTACGTTATCTTTCATGTCATCGATAGCCATACGAACAGACCTGGCCAAAAAGGATACGCTTAATCAAAGGATCATTACAGATATTTCTGATAAAACGAGTTATGTAAATCAGTTGATCATTGGAAGAAAATTTTCACCGGGTTTTTCTTTACAGATAATGCCCACATATATTTTTCATCATAACAGGATCGATAGCATAAATACTTATACAAAAAACAAGAATAATATCATTTACGGTCAAAAAAGAAAAAATACATTCGCAATGGGCATTGGAGGCCGGGTAAAAGTTTCTAAAAGGGTGCATATCACTGCAGAATATTATTATCAATTACCAGATACAAAGCCAAGCATAAAATTCAACAGTGTTTCGTTGGGTGTAGATATAGAAACAGGCGGGCACGTATTTCAATTACATTTAACCAATTCAAATGGCATGACAGAAAAATCACTTATTACCGATACCGATGATAAATGGAAGGATGGATATATCCGTATTGGGTTTAATATTTCAAGGGTATTTAACGTTGGCAAGCATTAATTAATCAACATTCTCTGCTTTCCTCATTTTTTGAGCCGTAACATTTTGTGTTACGGCTTTGTTTTTATAATTTTGTAACCATATCGGGGCGGATTTGTTTATTGTTCAACCCCGGCAATTTTTTTAAAATTGAACTAATAAACGAAATACATCTCCACAATACTCCCGGGATTTGAAAATCGTTTAGAAGTTTAATTAATTTTTCTAGCTGGCTAATTTGGCAGTTGTTCTGATCGTTTCTGAATGACAGCTTTGTGCGCATAATAAAAATCAACAAATGAAAGATATAAGAGAACTTTTAAAAGAACGAATCCTCATCATTGATGGGGCAATGGGAACTATGATACAACGGCATAAACTGGAAGAAACTGATTATCGTGGGGTACGTTTCAAAGACTGGCACACCGATGTAAAAGGCAATAATGATCTGTTAAGTATTACCCAACCCCATATCATCACGGGAATCCACAAAGAATACCTTGATGCCGGTGCAGATATCATTGAAACAAATACTTTCAGCAGCACCTGTATTGCACAGGCAGATTATGATATGCAGACGCTGGCTTATGAACTAAATGTAGCTGCTGCAAAATGTGCCCGGGAGGCTGCTGATGAATGCACATTAAAAAATCCGGATAAACCACGTTTTGTTGCAGGTGCTATCGGCCCGCTGAATAAAACATTATCCTTATCTCCCGATGTAAACAACCCGGGTTTTCGTGCTGTTACATTTGATGAAGTTGCATCTGCATATGAAGAACAGATAAAAGGATTGATTGATGGTGGTGTGGATATTTTATTGATTGAAACAATTTTTGACACCCTCAATGCCAAAGCTGCGATCTATGCTATAAAAAAATATTTCAGGGATACAAATACAGAAATTCCCATTATGATAAGCGGTACTATTACGGATGCGAG
>JANOPU010000262.1:0-1904 GCA_031422055.1 Ferruginibacter sp. | reverse complement strand
GTGTACGAATGAAAGCAACATTTGTTAACCCTGTTTGCAATGCTTTTTTTGCACCAACCCAGATGCGGTTACCTTTGAGATCAATACCAATAAAATTTCGTTGGGGATATAATTGACCCAGTCCTATTGCATATTCTCCCTTGCCACAGGCCAGTTCGAGGGTAATACGGTTATCGTTTTTGAAAAAAGTATTCCACTTTCCTGCCATGTCTTTTGGAAACTGAAAAACATTGGGAAATGTTTTTATCTCTGCAAATCGGATCAACTTTTTTTGTCCCATAGCGGGCAAAGGTAAATTAAATCTTTACCTGCAGGCCAACACCAAATACTGATTTTAATTGAAGGGCAGGTGAGGTTCCATTTTTGCCAAATAATTTTACATCGTCATCATAGATCATATCCAGGTTCCAGTTAAAACAAATGACTTTTGCTACTTTGGCAGATATAGCATTGGTCATGTATAGGTCGGTATTCAACGGATTGTTTTTGTAATTGGAGAACAGATCAAGACGGCCCTGGTACGAAATATATTTATTAAACGAAGTGGAATAATTAATAGTAGCAAAAGCACCAACCTGATTATTACTGTGCTTGCCCGGCGTTACGCCATAGTCGCCCTTAGCAGATAAGGAATCATTTCTTACAATTACCCAGCGGGTAGTAATGGGAGAAACGTAAATAGATAATCCTTTCCCGGGTTTATAATCCAGACCCTGGCTGATTAATACATAGGCGGGTGATAAAAAGGCGGAAGCGAAATTCTTTTTGTACGATTGTTTCCCGGTTTCTGTGTAAGTGTAGCCGGTCAGCATTTGCGATCTGAAATTGGTAAGAGTGGTGAGGTTTAATTTTTTATGTAATGTAAAACCGAATTTGGAAACAAAGTCAACCCTATCGTCATTTTTTCTGCTGCCAAGACTGGTGGTTTTTATATAGCCAAAATTTACATTCAAAAGGTTATCCCAATTTGCTTTATTCTTTTTATAAAATGTAAACAGGTTTAAGGAAGTGCCTACCGTAAGGGAGAAGTCATCTCCACCGGCAGCCCAGTTGCTAAGACTGCCTTGCCCGATGCTGATATTATAAATACCACCGGCTTTCCATTTTTTCCGGCTGGTATCAGTGGCATCTTTTATAATTGTTTTTGAAGATTCGGATTGAAGTTTACGGATGCTGGCATCTTGTGCAAACAAATTCAATGAGAGAAGAGAAAGTACAGTAATAACGACGGTTCTTTTCATGATAACGGCTTCACTTTATATGAATGGAAAAAATTGGTAATGGTAGCAAAAGGGAAGGGTACGATGTTCAGTTATTATTTACTGAATGCTGCAAAATACTACATGGAGATTAGCTTCGGAAACAGTTTTTTATTTTGCAGAAACTGTTAAAGAAAAACGAAAACAAAAACATAAAAAGAGGCTGCCTGTTAGTGACAGCCTCCAGCTAATGATAATGCAATAAATTATAATTTAAGTATCAGTCCTAAGCCGATCAATGATTTTACTTGCAAGGCAGCCGAACGTTGGTTCTTACCGAACAGTCTTACATCATCATCATAAATCATATCTACACTCCAGGAAACGGAAAATACCTTCCCCAATTTTGCATTCAAAAGATTTGACAAGTAAAGATCAATATTCTGTGGGTTGTTTCTGTAATTGGAAAATAGATCAAGCCGTCCTTTGTAGGTAATAAATTTATTGAATTCTTTCAGGTAGCCGATAGTAGCGAATGCGCCGAATTCAAATGCACTTTTCTCTCCGGGTTTTACGCCGTACAATCCTCTGTTGGAAAGTATAGTGTCTCTTACTATTACAAAACGGGCAGTAGCTGGCGAAAAGAAAATGGTCAAATTTTTAGTGGGCTTATAATCCAAACCCGGACTAATTAATAAATAACCC
>JANOPU010000261.1:0-2382 GCA_031422055.1 Ferruginibacter sp. | reverse complement strand
AGCCTGGTGCAGGACAGTGCAGGTAATTTATGGATGGGCACCGGCAGGGGGCTCAATTATGTGGAACTAATGCCAGGTGGAAGCAGGGAAATAGCCAATATCACCCGGTATAACAGCAACGATGGATTGATAGGGGAAGATTTCCAGGAAAATACTGCCATGGTGGATTCCAAAGGAATAGCCTGGTGGGGTACGAATAAGAACATCAACAAACTGGATATAAAAGGTCTTGTACGTGATACATCATCACCTGTTATTCAACTCAATGCTGTAGTTATAAAAGACAGGAATACAGACATCCGCCATTTAAATGATGCTTACCGCGATTCAACACTACCGGCTGTTTTTAATAAAATAAGATCTACCGGTACCGCAAAATTCTTCAACTACCCGATCAACCCGGTTATCCCTTTTGAACTCAACCAGCTTGCTTTTTATTTTAGTGCTATCGACATGGCATCTACCAATAAACTGAAATACAGTTATATGGTGGAGGATCTGGATGACAACTGGAGTGATCTATCCGAAACGCCTTCTGCAGATTACCGGAATATCCCTTACGGGAAATATATATTTAAAGTAAAAGCCATCGGGGCTGCTCAGATCTGGAGCCCTGTTTTTGAATATCCTTTTACCATCGATCCGCCCTGGTGGCATACCTGGTGGTTCCGATCCTTCCTTTTTTTATCGGTATTGATCTCCGTTTTAGTATATATCCGGTTTCGTACAAATGCATTGTATAAAAGACAAACTGACCTGCAACTTACCGTAGAAAAAAGGACTGAACAGTTACGGGTATCCTTACACGAAAAAGAAGGATTACTGAAAGAGATCCATCACCGGGTTAAGAATAACCTGGAAGTGATCAGCAGTTTGCTGATGTTGCAAACAAAAAGCATGACCGATGAAAATGCAAAAGCCGCACTGACTGAAGGGCAGAGCCGGGTACAATCCATTGCCCTCATTCATCATAAGCTTTACCGTACCGATGACCTGGCTACAGTAGAAATAAAAGACTTTGCATCAGATCTGTATAAACAGGTTAGTGATGTGTTTAAAAAACCCGGCTATACCATCCGTTTCAATATAAGCGGCGATCCAATGCAGGTGAATACAGAAATGGCCGTTCCAATCGGACTTATATTAAATGAACTGTTCACCAATTCATTCAAGTATGCGGTAAGCATGGATAAAGAAAATATATTTTCTTTGCAATTAAGTGAAACCAAAAAAAACCATGAAACATTTCTTACGCTTATCTTCCATGATAACGGGCCGGGAATGCCTGCCGGTTTCAGTTTGGAGAAAACAGGATCCCTGGGCATGAAGATCATTCACCTGCTGATGAAACAACTGGGTGGCAACATCAAATATTACAACAGCCAGGGGGCGGTGTTCGAGATACAGTTCCCAAAACTTTTAAAATAAATAAAGAACCATAAATTACCGGAATGGCAAAAGAAATTAAAATTGGTATCGTAGAAGATGAATTGCTGATAGCAGAAAAGATCAAAATGATACTGGAAGAATTTGGGTACAGTGTTTGCGAACCTGTTTCAAATTATGATGAAGCACTGGAAATGATCAACCGGGAAAAACCTGATTTTATGCTGCTGGATATCAACCTGCGGAAAGAAAAAGACGGTATTGATATTGCTCAACAGATCAATGAAAATTACCGGCTGCCCTTTATTTTTTTAACAGCCAACAGTGATATGGCAACCATCGAAAGAGCCAAAACCGTGCGGCCTTATGCTTACCTGGTAAAACCCTTTACAAAAGAAGAATTATTTGCTGCCATTGAAATAGCGGTTAATAATTTTAATATCTCCAGGCAGGAAATGCCGGGAGAATCTAACCGGTCTGTAAAAACGAATTACCTGTTTATCCGCGATGCTCACCGATTTATAAAAATTCAATTTGATGATATCGCTTATATCGAAAGCAAGGAAAATTATGTGACCCTGTTTACTACAGCTAAAAAGAATATCTCATTTCGTTCTACCTTTAATGAATTCCTGGTACAGCTTCCGGCCGAAAGATTTTACCGGGTACACCGCAGTTTTGCTATCCGTACCGACCTTGTTGAAAATATAGATAGATCGGAAGTGATCATAGCCGGTACTCCAATACCCATCAGCAACAGTTACCGGGATGGATTGTTTGAATGCCTGGGAATAAAACAATGATCAGCCCCTCGGTTCGTGTCTTTGATCTGGTGCAGGTCTCCCGACCTGTTGCCTACCCGTCGCTTACCTCAATAAATATATGTTTTAGAAAATGGGTTGCTTATCTTGGAAAAAGTGACTATCTAGCACAGGTCAGAGACCAGCGCTAGATAGTATATATGTTTTAGAAAATAGGTTGCTTATGATCTGGTGC
>JANOPU010000260.1:0-9192 GCA_031422055.1 Ferruginibacter sp. | reverse complement strand
AGGATAAAAAGGTTTTTCAACAGCATCGAATTTAACAGGCCGGGCAATTTCACAGATAAAGCATTAGTTACAATTAAAAAACCAAATACCCTGATATATGAGGTTTGTGGGTTTTCAAATAATATTTTATCTTAGTTTGAGTGTAACAATTGCCATTGCCACACACAATATTGTTATGATCCAAAACCTAACTGCTATTTTACTTTCATGATATCCAAGCTTTTGATAATGATGATGAAGCGGACTCATTAAAAAAACCCTTTTTCCTTCACCATATTTTCGTTTCGTATATTTAAAATAAGTTACCTGAATAACTACGCTTAAGTTCTCAACCAGGAATACCATACAAAAAATAGGTATCAGTAATTCCTTTCTGACAATGATAGCAATTGCGGCAATAATTCCTCCCAATGCAAGACTGCCGGTATCTCCCATAAAAACCTGTGCAGGATAAGAGTTGTACCACAGGAAACCGATACAGGCGCCAACAAAAGCTGCAACAAAAACTGACAACTCTCCAATATTGGGTATGTACATGATGTTGAGGTATTCGGCAAACTTTATGTTTCCACTTACATAAACAAAAATGCCCAGGCAAATTCCAATGATCGCACTTACACCTGTTGCAAGCCCATCCAATCCGTCTGTAATATTTGCTCCATTAGAAACAGAAGTAACTATTAAAATGACAATGACGATATAAAGAATATAGGTATAACGTTCCCAGCTTTGAGGTAAAAGTCTGGCATAATTAAATTCATGATTTTTTACAAAAGGAATGGTAGTGATGGGTGTTTTAACTTTTACAAAAAGGTGTTCTTTGCCATCCAGCCTTACTCTGTGAAATGAATCACTCATCAGTTTTTCTCCCTGGTTCAACTTTACATTTTGGATATCGGGATTGTACACTTCTCTTTCCACCACTACACTGTTTGTGAAATAAAGTGTAGCGCCAACTATCAAACCGAGTACAACCTGGCCAAAAATTTTGAATCTTCCTGCTAATCCGTCTGCATCTGTTTTCTTGTAGTCGATCCCTTTTTCTTTTGCTATTTTTTTTGCACGAAGTTTTAAATAATCATCAATAAACCCGATAGTACCAAGCCATACGGTACAAAGCAACATCAATCTGATATAAACCTTATCCAGGTTTGCAAGTAAAAGTGTAGGAATTATGATTGCAAGAATAAGTATAATACCGCCCATTGTTGGAGTGCCTTTCTTTTCTTGTTCACCTGCCAGACCAAGGTCTCTGACAGTTTCACCTAACTGCTTTTTTTGCAGATACCTGATCAACTTTTTCCCGTAAACGGTTGTTATCACTAAAGATAAGATCATGGCCAACAACATCCGAAAGGTGATGAATTGAAAAAGTCCGCTACCGGGAAACCGGAAGTTTTCTCTCGTAAGCCAATCAAATAAGTGATACAGCATATTCTTAATTTGGAAATTATCTGATTTGAAAATTTGGAGATTACAAACTGTTTGCTTTTTGTATTTTAATTATCCCATTTCCAAATTTTCAAATCGACTCATTATTTTTCTAATAATTCAAACATTTCTTTCAGCACTTTTTTATCATCAAATTCATATTTGATTCCATTTATCTCCTGATATTTTTCATGACCTTTTCCAGCCACTAAAACAATATCTTCATTATTGCTTAAGCTTACGGCTGTTTTTATAGCTTCTCTTCTGTCAGCAATGGTTATATACTTTTTTCGTCCTGTAACACTTACCCCTGCTTCCATATCTTTTAATATAAGAAGCGGATCTTCATTTCTTGGATTATCAGAAGTAAAGATTACTTTATCACTATATTCACAGGCAACCTCAGCCATCACCGGTCTTTTTGTTTTATCACGGTTTCCGCCGCATCCAACAACAGTGATCAGTTGCTCATTTCCATTTCTCAGATTTTTTATTGTTGCCAGAACATTTAGTAAAGCATCCGGAGAATGAGCATAATCAATAATTCCTACTATATTTTTTTGTGCACTTAAGAAATAATCAAACCTTCCTTCTGCTCCCGGTAACCCACTTAATATTTTTAATACATCATTTTTATCCACTCCCAGACAAATAGCAGCTCCGTAAACAGCCAATAAATTATATGCATTGAATTCACCGATCATTTTAAAATGAACTTCAGTATCATTCACAGTCATGTGCAACCCAGTCAGACTGTTATCAAGTATCTTGCCTTTAAAATCGGCCAATGTTTTCAGACTGTAGAAATATTTCTTTGCAGCAGTATTTTGAAGCATCACTGTACCTCTTTTATCATCTGCATTACTGATAGTAAAAGCAGTTTTAAAAAGTGAATCAAACCATGATTTTTTTACACGGATATATTCATCAAATGTTTTATGATAATCCAGGTGGTCATGCGTAATATTTGTAAAAATGCCCCCGGCGAATAAAAGTCCGGTGATACGATGTTGCTGAATAGCATGGCTGCTGCATTCCATGAAAACATATTCACACTTTTCATCCAGCATTTGTTTCAATAATTTATTCAGACTGATCGCATCTGGTGTTGTATGGGTAGATTCAATGATTTGGCTGCCAACCTGATTTTGAACAGTACTTATCAGCCCGCATTTATAACCAAGAGACGTAAATAAGTTCCACAATAATGTTACAATTGTTGTTTTTCCATTTGTTCCTGTAACGCCCACCAGTTTCATTTTGGCAGATGGTTCACCATAAAAATTATGGCTTATAAATCCTGCGGCTGCAGCACTGTTCTCTACCTGTATATAAGTTACATGCGTTTTAAAATGTACCGGCATATTTTCACAAATAATTGCAATTGCCCCATTTTCAATGGCAGTATCAATATAATTATGCCCATCTGCCGTTGTTCCAGCAATTGCAATAAAGCAAGCTCCTTTAGATACTTTGCGGGAATCTGTTTGCAAATCGTTCACAACAATACCGGTATCGCCATGAACAGATTTGATGCTTACTCTATATAAAATATCTTTTAACATATTGGCTGCCCTTAATTGAGCACTATTGAAATTTTTTGACCTTTTGTAAAAGTTGAACCTGCTATAATACTCTGATTTATCACCCTACCTCTTCCAGAAACAACCGTTTTAAACCCTTTATTTTCTAACAGGTAGACAGCATCTTTCAGGCCCATGCCAGTTACATTTGGAGTTAACGAGTTATTAATATCATTATATTGTGGTGCCTTTAAAACAGCATTATTATTTTGCAGATACATAGTTCTCCAGTTGCCAGAATTGGCTGAATCAACAGATGTCATATTTAAATAACTGAATATTGATCGCAGATCATTTTTTATACCTGAATAGTTGTACCATGTAGAGTCACTTTTAACCGGAACAATTAATGATGGGGAACTTATATAACGGTTATAAATGTGATCGCTGATCTCTTTAAATACCCTTCCCGAAACATCGGCGCCATATATTAACCTGGACTCATTACTATTTTGAATAACAACTGCAACTGAATATTTTGGTTTTTCAGAAGGGAAATAACCAATGAAAGATGCCTGGTAAATTTTATTCCCTTTATTATATCCTTTATTATCCAATGCGGTTACAGCAGTTCCTGTTTTTCCTGATATAGAATAGTTGCTGTCAAATAAAATTCTATGCCCCGTTCCATGAGCACTATCTACAACAGCTTTCAGGCATTCTTGTATTTGAACAAGGGTTTCGTTACTACAAATACTTTCTACTAAAACTTTAGGTTCAATTTTTTTAACAACTACTCCATAATCTTCAATGGCACTTACCAGGTAAGGCTTCATCATTTTTCCATTATTTGCAACAGCATTATAAACCATCAACATATTCAATGGTGTAACCAATTCGCCATAACCATGTGCCATATATGGGATTGAAGTAGCATGCCAGTATTTACCACCGGGTTTATAAATAACAGGTTTACCTGATGAGGCTGTTATATCTACGCCACTATACTTATCCAATCTTAGTTTGTGTAAATGATCTGTAAATTTTGTGGGTTGATTGTGATAATACTGATCTGCAAGTTTTGCAAATGCCACATTGCTGCTTCTGTAAAAAGCTTCTTTTACCGTAATGGCACCGGTACCCAGGTGAGAATCCTTAATACGTAATCCATAAAAGTATTTAGCACCACCTTCACAATCTACAATAGAATTGATATCTACATGTTTGTCTTCCAGTAAACTTATTAACGTAACTAATTTAAATATGGAACCAGGTTCTGTTCTTTTACCAATACCATAGTTTAAATCTTCTTCGTAAATACTAATACCATTTACATCTTTTTTTACAGTACCGTCTGCATTTTTTTGCTGGCCAAGGTTTGCAATAGCTTTTATTTTCCCTGTTGATGTTTCCATTACTATAGCGGTGCCATGTATAGAATTATTTTCAACCAACATTTTCATCAGCGCATTTTCAGCTACATCCTGCATGTAAGTATCCAGGGTTGAAATGATATTCTTTCCATTGACCGGATCAACTTCTGACCCTTCAACAGGCATAAACGCACCTGCTGCATAGCGCATCAATCGTTGGCCCGGAATTCCTTTTAATAAACTGTCATACGTTTTTTCAAGCCCCACATTTTTAGAGGAGTCTTCTCTTGATAAACCTATTGTTCTGTTAGCCAGTAAAACATAAGGATTGATTCTCTTATCCCTGATATCAACAATAAATCCACTTTTGTTTCTACCCTGCTTTACCAATGGAAGATTTCTAAATTCTCTGAATTGATCAAAAGAGATCTTTCTTTTCAGTAAAAAATACCTTTCTTTATTTTTATATGCCAATTGCAATTGCTGCTTATATTCTTTAGCAGTTTTATCCTTAAAAAGATTTGCCAGACATAGGCTTAACGTATCAACATTATCCTTAAATCGCTTGCCTTGTTTTTCTCGCAGGCCTTCTGCTGCAAAGTCAACATATATATCAAAGATGGGAACAGAAGTACTAAGCATGTTTCCATCTTCGCTATATATTGTACCACGTTCTGCATTGATAGGCTGGGTCTTCAAGTGAAGGCTATCTCCCATTCCTACCCAATAACTTCCTTCTGCCTGTTGAATGTAGATTGCTCTGCCCAAAACCATAATTCCAAGTATGACAATACTCAAAAAACACACGTAAACTCTCCAAAGAATGTCATTTTTAATTTCCACTAGTTCTGATAAATTATAAGATGCTTAATAAATTTTCATTTTAAACTGTCTGTTAGTTGTATGGGTGGCTTTCTTAATTCTCTTAACCCCAACGGCTCTACTGCCTTTACCAATTCACTTGCTTTACTTCTGAATATGACTTCACTTTTTATTGATTTGTATTCATATTCAGCCTCTTTGATATTTTTTTCACTTGCTGCTATTTTTCTTGACATTTTATCAGCATAATGGCCATTGTAGATATACAGCACAGCCAGAACTGACAAGAACAAAAAGAATGGAATATTTTTTACTATAAACCGGTAATTAAAAAATCGTTTCCAATCTACTTTAGCATTTAACGGTTGATTCGTATTTTGAATTTCCTCACTCATTTTTTGTTATTATTTTTTTTCGGCGATGCGTAATTTTGAACTTCTAGATCTTGAATTTTCTCTTATTTCCTTTTCAAGAGGAACGATTGGCTTTTTTGTGATAATCAAAAAAGGTGATTCCTGTTTTGTTCCATATACATCATCAGTCTGAATCTCATCAAAAGAACCTTGCTTAAAAAAATTCTTCGCTATCCTGTCTTCTAAAGAATGGAAAGTAATTACTGCAATTCTTCCTCCCTGCTTTAAAACCGGTAATGCCTGTTGCAGCATCTCCTTTAAAGCTCCTATTTCATCATTTACTTCTATCCGTAATGCCTGAAAAACCTGGGCAAAATATTTATTTGGATTTCCTTTTACTATTTGCTGCACCAATTGTTTGAATTGGTTAATCGTTTCAATTGGTTTTATGATCCTTTGTTCTACAATGGTTTTGGCAAGCGTTTTTGAATTAGTAACTTCTCCATATTTTTCAAATATTTTATGAAGCTGTAATTCTGTATAATGATTAAGAATATCTGCTGCTTTTTTTCCCTGTCGTTTATCCATTCTCATATCCAGTGCTGCATCAAAGCGGGTAGAAAACCCTCTGTCTGCCTCATTGAATTGATGACTTGAAACCCCCAGATCTGCCAGAATCCCATCTACACTCACAATTTTATTCACTCTTAAAAACCTTTGCAGGTTTCGGAAATTCTGTTGAATAAAAATTACCCTTTCATCATCAGGTAAATTTTGTCTTGCTGTTTCATCCTGGTCAAAGACTATCAACTTTCCTTTGCTACTTAACTTTTCTAAGATCGCTTTACTATGTCCTCCGCCTCCAAAAGTGCAATCGACATATGTGCCATCCGGGTTAATTTGCAAACCAGTAATTACCTCTGCTAAAAGAACAGGAGTATGATAACCGATAAGTTGATTGGTTGATGAGTCAGCATCCGTTATTTGTTTTGAATTACTCATACGTGTCAACTCATCAACTACCTATTCGGCAGGTTTAATATCATCTTTTTTTTCGTTCATTACTTCATTTGCAAGGCTACTAAAAGCATCTGGTGAAAAAGATTCAAAGAACTGTTGGTATTTATTTTTATCCCAGATCTCAATTTTATTTATTGCTGAAACCAATACAATGTCTTTTACCAAAGAAGCGTGCTCCATTAAATTTTTTGGCAAAAGAACTCTCCCTGCTGAATCAAGATCCAATTGTACCGCTCCATTTAAAAAATAACGGCGGAACTCTCTAACTTTGGGATCAAAATCATTCAATTGGCTTATTTTATTAAATATGGGTTCCCAGCTTTGTATAGGGTAAAGTGTCAAGCATTTTTCAAATCCCCGGTTTATGATAAATACATAGTTTTCCTGTTCCGGCATCTGTTTTTTAAAGCCGGAAGGCAAAAGAAAGCGCCCTTTTGCATCAATAGTAGATTCATATTCGCCTATAAATCCGATCATTCAGGAGGGTTTGAGTATTATTTTTTAATTAATTTACACAAAATAACACTTTTTACCACTATCTGACACTATTTTACAAAAAGATTTTTATCCACAGCTATTTATGCCATAATAGCAGCGGTTTAGCGCATTAAAATCGTGAAATCGAATGTGAATGAATTGTGGATAGCTGTGAATTACTGTGGATAACAATGAATTATACCGATTGGATAAACAATATAGTCCAATATCGGCTTCGCCTCATTGTACCATTTGTTTGATACCATCGGCATAAACCACTGTAAGATTTTTTAAATATTGGCATATTTTAAAAATCACATTGGTATTATACTGCTTGGGTAAATAATAAAGTTCAAAATCGGCTTTGCTTTATGTAATATTTGTTTGATTTCATCAGAGATAAGCCACTATAGGATTTTTATCACTTAGCTAAAGGGATGCTAATATGAAAGGAGCTTCCTTTTCCTAAGGTACTTTCAGCTTTAATGTTTCCTTTATGGGCTTCAACCATCGTTTTTACATAACTCAGGCCAAGGCCAAAACCTTTAACATTATGAATATTACCGGTATGTGCACGGAAAAATTTTTCAAAGATCCGGCTTAATGTTTCCTTGTTCATACCAATACCATTATCATCTATCTGAATTTTTAAAAAATTACCAACATTACATGTATGAAGTGAAATCAGTAACCCATCATTTTTTGAATACTTTACTGCATTATCCAACAAATTATTAATAAGATTTGTGAAATGGACTTCATCAGCCATGATCATGACTTTTTGTGCTTCCAGGCGTATTTCAAGCTTACCTTGCTTTTCATTTACGGGCAATGCTATATTATTAAGTGCAATGGTAATCAGTTCATGGGCTGAGATCTTTTTTAAATTAAGTTGTACTTCCTGTTTATCAAGTAAAGCAGCCTGCAGTATTGTTTCCACCTGTTTATTCATTCTTTTATTCTCCTCTTTTATAACAGCAGTGAAGTAATTTGTTTTTTCTTTATCTGAAATTACTTTTTCATTTTTAAGTGCGTCAACTGCAAGAGAAATGGTAGCCAATGGTGTTTTAAACTCATGGGTCATGTTATTGATAAAATCTGATTTTATCTCACTGAGTTTTTTCTGTCGTAAGAGTGTTCGTATTGTCAGAAAAAAAGCTGTAGTAATAACAATTGTAAAAAAAATAGCCCCTAGTATGAACCAGGTAATTTCCCTTAGAATAATACTTCGTTGGTGGGGAACAATAACGACAAGAAATTCCTCTTTGGCTAAATTTTCAAAGTTGCTTCCACTGGGTGCAATTAGCGGAATAATATGATGGGTATTATTGATGGTATCACTAAAATATTTATAAAAATTCTCAGTCTGAATTTCATCTCCTGTTATTGAATTCTGGGTTACAGCAAATTCAAATGGAACATTTTTTAAATTATTAACATCCAGTGACAAACGTACGATATCTGCAATTTCCTCTTTTGAAAACCTTTGCATAACCGATGGCCTGCTAAATTCGATTTGCATCTTATCATTTGGAAATAACGACTTTGAATTCTTATTGAAACCAGGAAAACGTTTTTCCTGCACCAATTTTTCAGCCGCATCATTTGTAGCCTTGTTGATGTTATCTATCAATTGCTGCTCTTTAACTTCCTTAGCACTTTTTAACCACAAGAATTGAAAAAATATTAATCCCAGCAAAGAAAGCAATATCAATATTGAAATAATAGGGAAAATTCTTTTCATATAACTATAAGTAACACATAAAATAGTTCAAAAACAATCTAGTAAAATTAAAAAACAAAGACCGATACAAAAATTAAAAAGGCCTGTATGGTTAAAATTAACTAAGGTTTACCACAAAAAAGAAATAAAGTATTTTATCAATTTTTTGTAATAATATGTTACTTTAGAAATATGATTGATCCAGCTCAGGACATTTTATTGATCGCTGATCCTTTTTTAAAAGATCCGAATTTCATGCGCACGGTCGTTTATATGTGCAGGCATTCAGATGAAGGAAGCTTTGGATTTGTACTAAATAAGATATTTAATCAAACGCTGGATGAATTAATCAAAGGGCTTGATGGAATTAAATTGCCTGTATTTTATGGCGGTCCTGTACAAACGGATACGGTACATTATATTCATCAGTATCCCGAACTAATACCCGATTGTTATAAAATATCTGATGA
>JANOPU010000259.1:0-5210 GCA_031422055.1 Ferruginibacter sp. | reverse complement strand
TACTATGAAGGTCTTTCAGGCCAATACGCTTAACACGATTGTACTGGGTGGCGTATCTATGATCATTGCAGGGTTCCTGACTTTATTAGTAAAAGATGATGACAAACTTCAAAATCAACAATCATGAAAAAAATATTATTTCTTCTTATAGTTTTCCACTTTTCACTTGTCGCATCAGCCCAGTCTGAAACTTATAAATGTTATCCCACACACTGGTGGGCAGGAATGAAATGGAACAAGTTGCAGATCATGGTTCATGGCGATAAGATCGCTGATAATTTTCCCGTAATAAAAATGGGGCCAAAAGGAATGAGCCTGGCAATAGGGGTAACATTACTACAAATTAACCGGATAGAAAATTCCAATTACATTTTTCTTGACCTTTTGATTGATGCTACTGCAAAGCCTGGAAAATTTAGTTTCCCTTTTGTAAAGAATATAAATCTGGAATATGAATTGAAACCACGAAGGCAGCAAAATGGGATTGAATATGCACAGGGAATTACTTCCAGTGATTTTATATATCTCATCATGCCCGACCGTTTTAGTAACGGAGACGAATCCAATGATCGTGTTGCTGGTATGCGAGATCAGACTTTAAACAGAGACACGGTTTTTAATCGTCACGGCGGCGACTTAAAGGGTGTTCAAAATCACCTTGATTATCTGAATACACTTGGGGTTACAACCATCTGGTTAAATCCGGTTTTGGAAAATGACATGCCAAACCGCACAGAACATGGCTATGCGTTCACTGATCATTATACCATTGACAGAAGACTTGGTGGGGATAATGCTTACCGGGAACTAATTGATGCCACACATAAAAAAGGCATGAAAATAATTCAGGATGCTGTTTACAATCATGTTGGTCTTTACCATCTAACGGTACAGGATATGCCAATGAAAGACTGGTTGCATCAATGGGATACCGGATATACAAATACACATTACAAAGATCAGGCTGTTTTTGACCCATACGCCAGTAAAGGCGATGTAACACAAATGGTAGACGGATGGTTTACAAAAGAGATGCCTGATCTGAACCAAAACAACCCTTACGTAGCTAATTTTTTGATTCAACATGCTATCTGGACAGTTGAAGAATTTGGTATTGATGGCTGGCGAATTGATACGTATGCTTATAATGATCTGGAATTTATGAACCGCTGTAACAAAGCATTGGAAGATGATTTTCCAAAGATCACTTTATTTGGAGAAACCTGGGTGCATGGTGTTCCCAATCAAAGTTATTTATGTCAGAATAATTTCAACATTCCTTTCAAAAGTAATTTACAGGCTGTAACAGATTTTCAAACCTTGTGGGGCATTACCGATGCTATGACAAAAGATTTTGGATGGACAGATGGTGTGAATAAATTGTATACCTGTTTGTCACAGGATTTTGTTTATAAAGATCCTTCACGTAATGTGATCTTTCTGGATAACCATGATATGGCCCGTTTCTATTCTGTGGTTGGAGAGAATATGGATAAATATCTTTCTTCCCTATCCTGGTTGTTGACCTGCAGGGGTATACCGCAAATCTATTATGGTGCTGAAATCGTAACAACAGGTACTACTAGTCCTAATGATGGTTATGTGCGTTTAGACTTTCCCGGTGGATGGAAGAATGATCCGGCAGATAAATTTACCATACAGGGAAGAACCCAGAAAGATCAGGCTATTTATCAGCACCTTGCCACGCTGGCCAACTTTCGTAAAACATCTTCAGCTTTAACTGCCGGAAAATTTATGCACTACTTTCCTGTTGATGGAGTCTATGTTTATTTCAGGTATAGCAAAAAACAAACGGTGATGGTTGTTATGAATACAAGCAAAGAAGAAAAGACAGTCAGGCTTGGCAGGTATGTTGAAAGAACAGCCGGCTTCACAAAATATAAAGATGTAATTAATAATATTACAGGTCCTTTGACTGAATTTAAATTGGGTTCATACAAAACGGTTGTTTACGAATTGGTTAAATAAGGTTAGGCAGTTTAGTAAACTTTAAACTTTTAGAAGCTGTTTAAAAATAGTTTCGTATATTTTGTATGCGCCGTAAAGATGCTGGTCAGGCGACCAGCAACGGCATAAACCGCCGCAGTTGTTCGCCTGACCAACTGGAACTGGTGAATGTAAATTTAATTTTTAGACAGCTTCTTAGACCATTTAACTTTTAAACGATTCTTTTCAATGAAAAAAATAACTATGTTTCTTTTCCTGATCTTTCTGTTTCAGATATTATATGCACAAAATTCTTATGACCGCTACCCGGTATATTCGGGCAATGATCTTGGACTAACGTACACGAATAAAAGTTCTAAATTCAGGATATGGAGCCCTCCGGCACAGGCTGTAGAATTATTGTTGTATAAAGATGGGGTTGCAGGTGTTGCTTTTAAAACCATCCAACTTAAAAAGGGGCAGGGTGGTACCTGGTCTGTAAAATTAAACGGAGATATGAAAGGTACTTTCTATACTTTCCGCGTTAAGATCAATAATGTATGGAATAATGAAGTGCCTGATCCATATGCAAAATCAGTTGGTATCAATGGAAAACGTGCAATGGTTACCAATTTGCAAGAAACAAATCCGGCTGGTTGGCTCAGTGAAAAAAGCCCCGCATTTTCAAAACTAAATAAAACAACGGATGCGGTGATTTATGAACTGCATATACGTGATGCAAGCATCCATGAAAATTCAGGCATAAAAAATAAAGGAAAGTTTCTTGGACTGGCCGAAGAAGAAACAAAAAACCTTGAAGGTAATGCCACCGGACTTGCACATTTGAAAGAATTAGGGGTAACACATATTCACCTGCTTCCTTTCTATGATTATAATTCCAATGATGAAAGTAAAACAGTCCCGCAATATAACTGGGGTTATGATCCTCTTAATTATAATGTACCGGAAGGAAGCTATAGTACTAATCCATACGATGGCATTACCAGAATAAAAGAGTTAAAACAAATGATCAGCACCATGCATAAGAATGGGTTGCGTGTAGTTATGGATGCTGTGTACAATCATACTGCTTTAACCGAAGAGTCTAATTTTAATCAATTGGTACCCGGTTATTATTATCGCCATAAAAATGATGGCAGTTTCTCAGATGCTACAGCTTGTGGTAATGAAACTGCCAGTGAAATGCCCATGATGCGAAAATTCATACTGGAAAGTGTATTGTTTTGGGCTAAAGAGTATCATATAGATGGGTTTCGTTTTGATCTTATGGGTGTGCATGATATTATTACTATGAATTTGATTTCAGATGAACTTCATAAAATAAGGCCCGATATTTTATTGTATGGAGAAGGCTGGACAGCCGGTGCATCGCCTTTACCTGATTCGTTAAGGGCGCTTAAAAAAAATGCCCATAAACTAAGGAATATTGCTGTATTCAGTGATGACTTACGTGACGGTATCAAAGGAACGGTTTTTGATATTAATGACAAGGGATTTGCTACCGGTAAACCCGGAATGGAAGAATCAATTAAATTCGGAATTGTTGCCGCAGGTAAACATCCACAGGTTGATTACAACAAAGTAAATTATTCAAAAGAACCCTACACAGTTGCTCCGTGGAATGTGATCAGCTATGTTGAATGCCATGATAACAATACATTGTGGGATAAGATCAATTTATCATGTAAAGATGCAACTGAGGCAGATAGAAAAAAAATGCATCGGCTTGCTCATACAATTGTACTTACCTCACAGGGTATTCCTTTTTTACATGCGGGCACAGAATTTATGCGTAGTAAACAAGGCGTCGAGAATTCTTATAAAAGCAGCGATAGTATCAATGCAATTGACTGGAAGCTGAAAAATGAAAATATTTCATTGAATAATTTTATGAAGCAACTTATCGGAATGCGTAGAGAACATCCTGCATTCAGAATGAATACAGCAGAACAAATTCAAAAGTATATTCGTTTTGATGAGCAGGCAGCTGCAGGTACAGTAGTTTATTCAATTGATGGTGCTGCAGTCGGTGATCAATGGAAAAAAATATGGATCGCTTTTAATGGAACGAATACAGAAAAGGAAGCAAACCTTCCTGCAGGAAACTGGAAGACTGCTTTGAATACGGAACCAGACGGACCGAAACATGCGGGTCACATGCATTTGAAAAAATACAGTGCAGTGGTTTTATTCCAGGAATAAAAGTATTAATACAAAAAGGAGGTGACAAGTAAATTGGATTAGAATTACTTAGTATTTACTTTCATAAAAATGGAATTATCATTTTATTCAAAATCATTCATTCAATATTTGTAATGAATTAACCCTTTATAGCCGACATCCCCCCATCTACATGAAAAATCTGACCGGTGATCCATGTGGCCTTTTCAGAGATCAAAAATTCTGTCATGTTTGCAATATCTTCAGCTGTGCCAATTCTTTTCAATGGATGCCTTAAGGCATTCGCTTCCCTTTTTTGATCTGTATTTAACAAGGAGGAAGCAAGCGGTGTGTCTGTTAAAGACGGGGCTATGCAATTAACCCGAATAGCAGGAGCCAGTTCTGCTGCCAATGCTCTGGTTAATCCTTCCAGAGCACCTTTAGAAGCCGCAACCTGTGTATGGTAGGGTAAACCGGTTTGAACAGCAACAGTAGAGTATAAAACAATTGAAGCATTTTCTGCTTTTTTAAGTTTTGGTAGTAAAGCCTGTATTATTTTAATTGCTCCTAATACCTGTAAATTATAATCAGTTATAAAATCCTGTGGTTTGATCCTTTCAAAAGGCCTCAAACTGATACTTCCCGGACAGTAAATAATTCCATTGATTGAATCTGGCAAAAAATCCAGCAAAATGTTTTCATCCAAAACATTCAAATAGTGATAATCAATCAGATCAGAATCTGATTGAACCTCGGTTTTGCAATAAGTAGCATAAACACGGTTACCCGAGTTAGCTAATTGCAATGCCAGACTTTTACCGATTCCTGAAGAAGCACCTACGATTAAGTAATTTGACATAATGGAACTTTTATTTGGTACAACAACTGTTTGCCATCGTTTGTTTTGAAGTATTTGAATGTTTATTCTTGTATCAATTTGTTTTTTTGAAATTTATTATTTGGACATTTTAATCTAAAGAATTCCTCGCAGCTTAGCTGCGGGGGAATGAAATATTTATTGCCACAGATTCGCAGATTATATTTTTTGATTCTATTAAATCTGTGAATTTGTGGCAATTTGT
>JANOPU010000258.1:0-6428 GCA_031422055.1 Ferruginibacter sp. | reverse complement strand
TAATTATGAATTTAAAATATCAGAAAATCATTCCAACCCAAACTATAAAATGTTGCTGAAATATTAACAAATCAGTAATACAATCATGCGGCATTTATTTTAATAACATTATTCAATCACTCTACCCCGACTTTTCCATTTATTATCCGAATATGAAGAATATTGGAAATTTTGCAACTTTATTTTAAATTTACCGGAGATTGATATTATTTATTCGCTTGTACCATATTCATTATATATCAATTGAGGTAATTCCATTCGATAAGTTATAGATTTTATCATGTATTAAAATATAAATTATGAATCCAAACAGAAGAAATTGGCTAAAGAATATTGGGCTAGGTACTTTAGCTGCAGGTCTTGGTCACTATAATATTTTTGCTTCATCAAAAAAAAACTTTCCCGGAATAGATGAGAAAGAGCTAATAAACCAGCCTGTCAGTAACGTTGACACATCGAAATTAGGGGCATTTTCTATAAGCCTTAATGTCAAAGACCTTAAAACTTCCATTCAATTTTATGAAAATCTTGGTTTTAAATTATTCGCCGGTAAAGTTGAGATCAATTATGTAATAATGAAAAACGGAAATTCTTTGATCGGGCTTTTTCATGGAATGTTTAAGAACAATATCCTGACCTTTAATCCCGGATGGGATGAGAACGCCAACAAAATTGACACTTTTGATGATGTAAGAAAGATTCAGCAACATCTGAAAGAAAAAAATGTAAAATTTGAAGCAGAAGCAGATGAGAAAAGTACAGGCCCTGCGAGTTTTATTATTCTGGATCCCGACGGCAATACAATACTTATTGACCAACACGTTTAGTATTTTGGCAAAGCAGTTAGAAAACTTTATTTCACAATATTAAAGTATTAACCCAGTTTTTTTTAAAATTATTTTCTTTTTTTCGAAACAAAATACTTCATTAAAAAATGTGATCGAAGATGACCAATCTAATCAGGACAAATTCATCGAATAAAGATTTTATAGAATTAGTAGCTCTTCTTGATATTTATTTGGCAGAAAAAGACGGGGAAGAACATGATTTTTACAATCAATTCAATAAGATCAGCCAGATAAAAAATGTTGTACTGGCAAAAAATGAATATAACTCCATTAGTTGTGGTGCAATGAAAGAGTTTTCCCCTGGAGTTATAGAAATAAAGAGAATGTTTACAAAGCCTGAATCACGCGGACAAAAAATTGCCAGTAAAGTATTAACTGAGCTTGAAAAATGGGCCAGGGAATTATCTTACACGAAATGTATATTAGAGACTGGAAAAAAACAAATAGAAGCAATTGAATTATATAAAAAAAACGGATACACATTGATACCATGTTACGGGCAATACAAAAATGTTGAGAACAGTTTGTGTTTTGAAAAATTGTTGATCTGATAAAAAAATACAAGCGTTCCGTTTTCCTGATCTGTTGAAATAGATTGGATCATAACTAAAATCTGTTGCAGGATAACTTTTCCAAACACTTGTATCATTTGAATAAATCACTGTTATAATTGCTTACGAGGAAAGAACTAATCTGCAAAAGGACTACAAATTTGGTTGTATATTGCTTTCTAAAAAAAAGTTTAAGAAAAAATAAGGGTGTTTACTTTTGTCCGCCTGTAAAATAAATAGAATGAAGTGTAAAGTATGTGAAGCAAATAATGAATTCAACATCCATGTAATTAAAGAAATGATGTTCGGTTTTAAAGATGAATTCAATTATTTAGAATGTAAGAATTGCGGATGTTTTCAAATTGAAAATATCCCATCAAATATGGAAAAATATTATCCTGCCAATTATTACTCCTTTAAGTCTGAAAATAAAAAGAAAATTAAATTAAATTATTTCAAAACGTTACAGTTTAACCAAATTTCTGGCTATAAAAAAAGCCTGTTAGGTGCAATTGTATCATATAAGTACACTTCTGAAATATACAATTGGTTTAAATTCTTACCACAAAATAAAAGGGAAACTAATATTTTAGACATTGGTTGCGGGCAAGGCGAATTATTGAAAGATCTGTTCAGCTTAGGTTTTCAAAAACTAACAGGTATTGACCCATATATCGAAAAAGATATTCAGTATAACCCAAATCTTTCTGTGTACAAAAAAGAAGTATTTGATGTAAAGGAAAAATACAACCTGATTATGATGCATCATAGCTTTGAACATATGGCAAACCAACCGGAGGTTTTAAACAAAATAAATCAACTGCTACTTCCAAACGGGAAATTATTGATCAGAATACCAGTTATAAGTAAACCATTATTTGAAAAGTATGGAGTGGATATGGTAAGTTTAGATGCCCCAAGGCATTTTTTTATTCATACGATCAAAAGTATAAATCTACTTTTAGCGAAAACAGGGTTTTCTGTTTACAGAACTGAATTTGACAGCCAGCCTTTTGAGATGATAGCCAGTGAACAATATAAAAAAGGAATCAGTATTTATGACTCGAAAAGCTATTTTAGCAATGCTAAAAACAGTGTTTTTACAAAAGAGGATATATTAAACTATAAAAAGCAAATAAATAAACTCAATGCTGAGAATCTGGGCTCAACCGCAGTTTTTTATATTCAAAAATCTATTTAATATAAATTATTTACCACAAAATAACAGGATATTAAGTGATTCTAATCAGCAGATTTAAAATTGATCTCAGAAATACCGATGCACAAGCTTTTATGAGAAAAAAATACATATTTGTAGCAAAAATGAAAAAATCAATCACTAACTTCATTTTCTGATAAAACAATTTGAGAAATACATCTTATCAGGAAGTAAGAAAAATAAAAAAGATATCATTTGAAAATAATAGAAAGTATAAAGCTTCGACACAGAGCAAATAAGTATAAAAATAAAGATGATAAAGGTGGCATTGCTTATGTTAATTCAGCAATAAAACCCGGACAGACTGCATTTGATATTGGTGCACATAAAGCAGGTTACCTATACTTTATGAGGCAGTTGGTAGGTGAACACGGACAGGTATGTGCATTTGAGCCTCAGTCTATTCTTTACCAATATATAAAAAAAATAAAAGAACTATTCCATTGGAGCAATGTAACCATAGAACACCTTGCTTTATCAGATTCCGCTGCAACTGTTAAACTGTATATTCCAAATAACAAAGTAAGCAAAGCAACTTCACCCGGTGCTACAATTGTTGAACATGATGAAGATCCCAATATAGCAGTAACTGAAAATGTTACAACAGAAACTTTAGATAATTATTGTAAACAACACAACTTAAAGCCGGCATTTTTAAAAATGGACGTTGAAGGAAATGAATTAAAAGTATTAAAAGGTGGAATAGAAACTTTAAAAAAATATAAACCAAAGATTCTGGTTGAAATTGAAGCCCGTCATGTTGGCAATGAAAAAGTATTGGAGACCTTTACTTTTATGGAAACATTGGGTTACAAAGGTTTTATACTTCACAATCTGGATCACGTTCCTATTGCTGAATTTAGTTTTGACAAATATCAAAATACAAAAGACATGAGTAACTATTGTAATAACTTTATTTTTGAATAGAATTTCCTGCCAGCTTACATATTTAATTGCTTTTTTTATACAGCACATTCCTCTTCATTTTATTTAGAACACTTATATAAAGGAATTGTAAAGACCCGATATTTTCGATATACTCACTCATCAACCAATCTTTTATAAATTTGCCATTGAATTTTGAGGGAAATTTCGTTTCTTTATTCAACTGCATTGATCATTATATGGATGAAAACCTGATAAATTAGATAATGCAATGAATATATGTCGAATCAAAAATAAAATACAAATATTTATTTCCTGAATTAATTGTCCTGCTGAATGCTTTTTAACTCATTAAATTTTGCAATCTTTTTACCTATTGTTTTTATTCTATATTGGTTTGTAACTAATAAAAATTTAAAAACTCAGAATACCCTTTTACTGCTTGCCAGTTACTTTTTTTATGCTTTTTGGGATTGGCGTTTTTTATTTCTATTGATTTTCTCTACGCTGTTAGACTACTATACCAGTATTAAAATGTCGGAAGCCAAAAGCCAATCCAATAAAAAGTTTTGGTTTTGGTTAAGCATATCAATTAACCTCGGGTTTTTAGGAATTTTTAAATACTATAATTTTTTTGCAGCATCATTTGCAGATGCGATATCAAGCTTTGGGTTACAAGTCAGCCCCTGGACTTTAAAAGTCATATTACCGGTAGGTATTTCATTTTACACTTTTCATGGTTTATCCTATGTAATTGACATTTATAAAAACAGAATAAAAGCTGAAAAGAATTTTATTGATTATGCTGTATTTGTTAGTTTTTTTCCTTTGCTTGTTGCCGGACCGATAGAACGGGCTACTCACCTGTTGCCGCAGATACAAAAAAACCGAACTTTTGATTACAGAAAAGCTGTAGATGGATTAAGACAAATTCTATGGGGCCTTTTTAAAAAAGTGGTCATTGCAGACCAATGTGCCATTTATGCAAACATGGCATTTAATAACTCTGCTGATTATAGCGGAAGTACGCTTCTTGTTGGAGCTATTTACTTTGCTATTCAGATCTATGGTGACTTTTCAGGTTATTCAGATATAGCAATTGGCACAGCTAAACTTTTTGGGATAGATCTTTTAAGGAATTTTTCCTTTCCTTATTTTTCCAGAGACATAGCTGAATTCTGGAGGCGATGGCATATCTCATTGTCAACCTGGTTCCGGGATTATTTATACATTCCTTTAGGAGGCAGCAAAGGTGGTATGTGGATGAAAATCAGAAATACATTTATCATATTCCTGGTAAGTGGTTTTTGGCACGGTGCAAATTGGACATTTATTATTTGGGGCTTTTTAAATGCATTGTACATAATGCCTTCCATTATTTTCAATACCAATCGTAATAATCTTGACATCGTTGCCCAAGGAAAGCGTTTTCCCTCTTTAAAAGAATTTAGCGCAATTATTTTAACTTTTGGTCTAACGGTATTTGCCTGGATCTTCTTCCGGTCAGAAAATTTAGATCATGCTTTAAAATATATTTCAGGTATTTTTTCAAAATCATTACTTTCTGTGCCGCAAGAAATTAATAATACTACTGTTTGGTATATTTTTATTTTTCTGATAATAGAATGGATAGGCCGGGAGCAACATTTTGCCATTGAAAAGATCGGATTAAAATTACCACCGCTTGTAAGATTTGGATTTTATTATGCCATTGTTATTGCGATACTTTATTTCGTTGGCTCTGAACAAGAATTTATCTATTTCCAATTTTAGTTTATGAGAAAGTTTTCAATAAAAGTGCTTTTATTTTCTATCCCATTTATTATCCTTGTTATCAATCATCATTTTTTTCAGATATCAGGAGGTGATTTAAACAGGCTTGGCTTTGTTTCAATTGAAAATAATTACAGAGATATATTTACTAATTATGGCACATCCGGAAAAACAGTTACAGATCTGGGTGAGATCAATAAAAACAATTATGATACGATAGACCTTTTGACATTTGGAGATTCATTTTCAGATCTGGGGCAACAGGGATACCAATCTTTTTTAATTAATGATCACAATTTGAATGTAGTAAATATAAATATTGTCAGATACAAAGTAGTTAACCAGATCGAATTATTGCTTGAACTTGCAAATGGAGATTTTTTTGATCAATATCAAGTCAGGCATGTATTGCTGCAGTGTGTTGAAAGAAATATGGTAAATAAAGGTCAAATCGCAGACACAAATAAAGTAATGAGCCGTGCTACTTTCGATAATATGTATTCAGTAAAAAACAAGTTACATTCAGAAAATAAATTCAAGGGAAATATTATTAAATATTCATTGAATAGCATCCTTTACAGGTTTGACGAAAACGCTTTCAACTCTCAATGCTATAAAGTTGAATTAAATAAAAAATTATTCTCTACCGGAAAAAATGAATTACTATTCTTCAAAGATGATTATGAAAATTTAAAGTATATAGAAAAATCAAGGATCATTACATTGAATAATACTTTGAATAACATATCCAAAAAATTAAAAAAGAAAGGAATACAATTGATAGTGATACCAAGCCCAGATAAATATGATCTCTATTCGGATTATATCATTAATAATAAAATGCCTGAAAATATTTTTTTCGATTTAATGTCACAGGTCGATAAAGAATATTCTTATATTGATTGCAAATCTCTTTTCTTAAAACACATTGAAAAAGGGAAAAAAGATATATATTATGCAGATGATACACATTGGTCTCCATTTGGCGCAAAAATAGTATCTGATGAAATAAACAATGTTATTGCCAAACTGAAATAATTCTGACAGAATTCCTATTATAAAAATTCACTATTGTCCGACAAAAATAATTAAAGGGTGAGCTAAAATAGTCACCCTTTTTAGTTATGTTGAAGTTGCAACACAATCAATATA
>JANOPU010000257.1:0-7844 GCA_031422055.1 Ferruginibacter sp. | reverse complement strand
CCCGTTATGCTGTTGATGCTATTCACTTTGATGATTATTTTTATCCTTACCCGATCGCAGGCAAAGAATTTCCGGATTTTGGTACCTATAAAAAATATGGTGCTAATATGAATAAAGGCGATTGGCGCAGGAGTAATGTAGATTCTATCATCCGGTTACTTTACATGGTAATAAAAAAACAAAATATTAAATGCCAGTTTGGTATCAGCCCTTTTGGTGTTTGGCGCAATGATGACAGAGATCCTGAAAATGGAAGTAAAACCAGGGGTCAATCAAATTATGATGATTTGTATGCAGATATTTTACTCTGGTTAAAGAACGGCTGGATCGATTATGTAGCGCCTCAATTATATTGGGAATTCGGACATAAAACTGTTGCATATGAAGTATTGGTAGATTGGTGGAGCAAACATACGTATGGTAAGAATTGTTACATCGGTTTGGGTATCTATCGTGCCGGAAGTAATACTGCCTGGAGGGATAAAACATTATTACCAAGGCAGATTGAAAAACTAAGGACAACTCCAAACATACAAGGGATGATATTTTACAGCAGCAAATCCTTTGAAAATAATCCAAACGGATGGTCAGATAGTTTAAGACTGAACTATTTCAATATTGCGGCCCCACTTCCTAAGATTAAATAAAAATTCACTTGAATTAATTAGCCGGTAAAATGCCGGCATTTTTTTTACCTTCCAGCCAATCATTATATTGAAGGCTTCCAACCCTGAACCTAAACGGAATCTTTGTTGTTGCTTCTAATTGCAATTCTTTTTTACAAAAGAAGCCCAGTTGTGTAAAATAAAAATTAGTGGGTAAAATGGCAGATGTTTTGTGAATCTTTAGATTCCACTCATTATGATAAAATGAACGTTTGTTATCACTTAAGGCCTGGTGAAATTGTTTGTATTGCTGGCAGAAAACGTCGTTCCCCGCAATAATCATGCAAAACATCAATATTTTATGTTTTAGTTTCATAATTAAACTATCAGAGTTGTAAATTTACATTAAAAAATTGCTGCGTGATGTAAAGAAATTTAAAGATAGGCAGCATAGAAAGGTTTAAGAGATTACCGTATGGCATTATATCAGGGTTTACAACAAAAGCTGTTACAAAAATTATCACCCCAGCAAATTCAGTTAATGAAATTGCTGCAGGTTCCTACTGCTATACTGGATGAAAGGATCAAAGAAGAAATGGAAGAAAACCCCGCTTTAGAACAGGTTGATGATGGCCACGAGGATGAATTTGAACTTAAAGATGAATTTGAAGATTCAAAAGAAGATGAATTTGAAGTAGATGGCAGTGAAGATGAATACGATAATATTGACATCAGTGAATATGTTCAGGAAGGAGATGATGATGTTGGTGATTATAAATTAAGAGATGAAAATTATCCTGAAAAGGATGATAACAAAGTTATCCCGCATAAAGTAGAAACAAGCTTTATTGAGTTAATGCTGCAACAGGTAGGGATGCTAAACATCAGTGATCATCAGAAAAAAATTGCTATTCAGCTGGTAGGCAGTCTGGATGACGATGGTTATCTGAGAAGAGATATCGTTTCAATAAAAGACGATCTTGCTTTCAGGCAGAATATAGAAACAACTGAAAAGGAAATAAGTGACCTTATATTACACATACAGCAATTTGAACCTGCAGGTGTTGGGGCAAGGAATTTACAGGAGTGTTTACTTCTTCAGCTGGAAAGAAAGACCGGTCAGGGAAAAGTCATTACAACTGCAATTAAAGTACTGGAGAAATATTTCGATGAGTTTACAAAAAAACATTATGAAAAAATTCAGCGTGGCTTGAACCTGAACGACGAAGATCTGAGAGGTATCATTGCCCAGATAGTAAAATTAAATCCCAAACCCGGCAATATTGTAGGCGATGATAATAGAGGAGAGAATTATGTTATTCCGGATTTTTTTATTGCCAACAACAACGGAAAACTGGAGCTTACTTTGAACAGTAAAAATGCACCTGATCTTCGTATCAGTGAAGGGTACAGGGATATGCTGAAAGATTATGACAAAGGAAGTAAAAAAGATAAGCAACAAAAAGAAGCAGTTATTTTCATCAAACAAAAAATAGATTCAGCCAAATGGTTCATTGATGCCATTAAACAAAGACAAAATACTTTGCTCAATACCATGGAAGCCATCATGAATTACCAATACGATTTTTTTCTTACCGGCGATGATACAGAAATGCACCCCATGATATTGAAAGACATTGCCGAAAAAACTAATCTGGATATTTCTACGGTTAGCCGGGTTGCCAACAGCAAGTTTGTACAAACAGAATTTGGTACTTACCGGCTTAAATTTTTCTTCAGCGAAAGTTTACAAACAGACAGTGGAGAGGAAGTAAGTACCAGAGAAGTAAAAAAAATATTAATGGATATCATTGAACAGGAGGATAAGAAACATCCTTACAGTGATGAAAAACTAACAGATATGTTACAGGAAAAAGGTTACAATATTGCCCGCAGAACCGTAGCAAAATACAGGGAACAATTAAATATTCCGGTAGCAAGGCTTAGAAAAATATTATAAAATGCACATGTCAATTTATCATTAAGGAATGGAAAATATATTTATTACAGAAAAGGTTGATGAAGCGGTGCCCTATCAAGAAACACATCTATCAACACCGGTTAAGATATTTGCAACAGTAGTGAGTTATGCTTTTCATCCGGTTTTTGTACCTCTTTATGTATGTTTATTTCTGACATACCTGCATCCCTCAGCTTTTTCCGGATTTTCTGATGCAGAAAAAAAACAAACAACCTTAATTGTAACACTAAACCTTGTTTTTTTTCCTTTATTCAGTGTAGTGCTTCTTAAGGCAGTAGGATTTATTGAATCAATATATTTACGTACACAAAAAGACAGGATCATTCCATACATCGCATCCGGGATCTTTTATTTCTGGGCTTTCACTGTATTTAAACAACAAGCACAATATCCGCTTATTTTAACTTCGTTTGTTTTGGGAATATTCCTTGCTTCTTCCATAGCATTAATAGCAAATATTTATTTCAAGATCAGTATGCACGCTATGGGAATGGGAAGTTGGTTTGCTTTCTTCCTGGTTATTCTACAAAGCAATGAAATGTTGATGACCTGGCCTCTCAGTATTGTTCTATTAATAAGCGGACTTGTTTGTTCTGCCAGGTTATTGCTTGCCAGCCATCAGCCTAGAGATATTTATATGGGATTATTTGTCGGCATCATCACACAGTTTATTGCCTCGATCATCATTCTTTAAAATGAAGAAGCCCCGTCCAATTTCGGGGCTCTTCGTTGTCCTGTAGTGCCTAACAAAAAAAAGTTTATTTACCTGACTCAACAGGCTGAACTGTATAATTTTGACTGGTCATTGAATTACCAGGCTTTTTTTCTTTCTAAAATGACCAGTAAGATTTGAGGGGATTTTCGGATAAATGCATGATGCAATTAACCGGTTTGGGTGTTTTTCTCAGTCTCGTGGTTTTTCATTTTCAATCCAGAATAATCATTCATTGAATTGTTAATATAAAAGCGAATTTTTTTCTCTTTTATTGTGTTTTAACCCGGACAAAAATAGATATTTTTTTTTGCGATATAACAGGCTTGATAAATGTGCAGTGTAAACGCAGTTTAATTTTATTGTGCACACCTTAATTTTTTTGTATGCAATGTTTTATATGCAATAAAAGTACTCGAAAGCATTAGTAAAAAACCCATAAAGAATGCAGCTCCGGAAAAATGAAAAGGTGCGCCGGGTTTAGTAAAATATGAAAACAAACCTGTCATCATTAGTGGTCCGGCAATCGATGTAATACTGATCAATCCTGTTAATGAGCCCTGTAACTCACCCTGTTCATCTGCCGGAACATTGCCCGAAATAATAGATTGTAATGCAGGTCCGGCTATGCCTCCCATACAATATGGTATTAAAAAGACAAACATCATCCAACCCTGTGATGCAAATGCAAAAAGTAATAACCCGATAGCGTATAGTAAAAGTCCTACGTAAACACTTTTTTCATTTCCCAGTCTGGGATTTATAATCCTTATAAGTCCTCCCTGAACAGTAGCAATCATTAACCCAACTGCACCTAACGAAATACCAATCATTTTTTCATTCCAGTTAAATTTTTCAATAACGAAATAACTCCAGTTGCTTTGCACCGCATGAGCTGCCAGGTATATAAGAATAAATGAAATGATCAGGCCTCCCATGCCCGGGTATCTTCCTAATTGACGGAGGCTGCCGAAAGGATTCGCTCTTTTCCAGCTAAATTCTCTGCGATTTTCCTTTGACAATGATTCAGGTAAAATAAAATAGCCATATAGCCAGTTCAGGAAACTCAATCCCGCTGCAACCATGAAAGGAATGCGCGGGCCAAAGCTTCCCAGTAAGCCCCCAATAACAGGCCCAATGATGAACCCGAGTCCAAAAGCAGCACCAATCATTCCAAAATTCTGTGCCCTGTTTTCCGGGGTGCTGATATCAGCAATATAAGCTGTGGCTGTAGTAAAACTAGCCCCTGTTACACCAGCAATTGCTCTTCCTAAAAAAAGCCAGCCGATCGTTGGTGCAAAAGATAAAAAAAGGTAATCCAAAGCAAATCCGAATAATGCGAAAAGTAATACGGGTCGCCTGCCAAATTTATCACTCAGGCCACCCAACACCGGAGCAAAAATGAATTGCATGATCGCATAGGTGAAAGTAAGCCATCCTCCAATCCTGGAGGCATCGCTGATATTTCCCGTTGTTAATTGCTGAATGATCTTTGGTAATACAGGAATGATCAACCCAAGCCCGGTAACATCTATCATTAGTGTGATAAAAATAAAACCGATAGCAGCTTTCCTGTTATTTGACATGTAAAATTATATTGCCCAAAATTGCATGATTTTATCCGATGCGTCATTACTATTTTATCAAAGCAGTAACATGGTTATCTTATTTTAAAAAAATTATCTTTCACGAAATGCATAAGCCAGTAAAAAAACTTCTTTTTTGAAGTAATAAAAGATGAGATTGAAAGTGAATATACTAAGGCAGCAATATGATTTTGCCTGTTACTGAGGGATGTTCTTTGCAGTGGTAATTAATATTTACCGGAAGCGATCCTGATAATGTATCAGGCCTTACATAAAAAAAAGAACCCGATGTAATAGACGGAGATAATATCGTTGAACTGTCAGTCGATACAATCGTATGGCTGGTAGTTGTCTTATTTAAAAAAGTAATGGAAGACCCGTTTGCAACTGATAAGACGGAAGGTGAAAATGAATTGTCCTGGATATTAATATAATTTGTTGGCAATAAACCACCTTGAGCGCCAAAATCCTCTTCGCTTTTAGAACAGGAAAATAAACTGCCGATCAATAAAGCATTAAGCATTAAAAAAATAACCCTGAATTTTTTCATATGAATTTCAAGTATGGGATTGCAATTTACTAAAAAAAGTAACCTATCTACAAATAACGTCGAATATTACCGCAGGCTGGGAAGTGATGCTGTGTCCTGTGCTGATGTTCATAAAGAAACGAAAATTTTAATTGCAAATAGGGCAAGCTGATAACTAAAGTAACATTGTAGATAAAGCCGAGAATATTAATGTCCGCCCTGCTTGCGGCATTGCTATGTTGTGCGTTTGTTTTATTAGAACTTCAGATTTAAAAACTGTATCCCTCGAATTATTTTTTGTCATTACTTCATCTATTCCTTTTATTGCAAAGGGAATTAAGTATATATAGAAGCCATTCAGAGAGCGTTTTTTTATAGTTTTATAAGACGCACACTTCTGGCTTCTTGTTGATCTGTAATAATTTTAATACAATAAACAGACGGTGGTAGTTTGCGAACGTCTAGTTTTACTTGTGTAAATCCCTGTAAGATTGCTTGCTCTTTTTCATATAAAATATTTCCTAACATGTCGCAGACAAATATACGCAGGTTTTGTCTTTGAGATGAAGTAATGCTTAATAAGGCATCCGCATTTGCGACAGGATTTGGAGACAGGTTTACAATTTCAAAGCCTGTTTTTGAGTAAAGTAATGCGATTATTTGCGAGTAAGATATGCTGCCATCATTAGGGTCTGTCATTTTAATCCGGTAATAATTCATTCCTACAAAAGGATTAGCATCAATAAAATCAAAAGGGGACATGCAGCGGGTATTGCTGGCTGTTATTGCCCCTATTGAGATATAATTCCGGTTATCTACACTTCTTTCTATCTCAAATTTGGCAGGTAAGCCATCACAGTTTGCTTTCCAGGTTAAGAAATTTTTCCCTGGCCCGGTTTTCCCTTTAAAATATTCCATTTTTACCGGGACAACAGAGAAGCAGGACAGGCTCTTATTGAGACATTGATAGCCCTGAACGCCATTTGGATTAAAAATTGCAGTTCCATTTCCGAATGTTGTTATCCAAATATTGCCAAGCGTATCCAAAGCCATACGTCTTACAAATTCCTCAGGCAATCCTGAATTGGTGGTGGTGTAAGTTAACCACGTAGTTCCATCGAAGGAAAGGATTCCTTGAGGTACATTGGGGAAAACTGCGTCTTCTGCATGGATATATAATTTTCCATTTGCATCAAACAGGAGCGTACTTACCCAATCACCAAACATGGGTGTGTTGTTGTGGTCGTATAATGTCCAGTTTGTGTTATCATATTTATATAAACCATGTTCAGTTGCAATCCATTTATTTCCTAAACTATCGAATGCAATATCAAGTACATTGCCAGATTGCATAGGTGTATTAAGAGATGTATAAAATGACCAGTTAGTTTGGTCGTATTTTGCAAGCCCTGCCATTCCACATACCCACACATTATTGGAATCATCTACACGAATGGAAGTAATTTCACCCACACCGCCAATCTGAGATATATTAAAATTGCCTGTCCAGGAATTAGTCGCATGGCTATATCTTGATACCGTTGTAGCATATCTATAGCCTACCCAAACATTTCCGGTTTTATCGGCACAAATGCGAGTTGTGGAACCTAAATTCAAGCCAGCATTAACATTATTCCATACTATCCATGCTGCAGAATTATTTACATCACCATTTGGTATTTGAACTACACCACCTTGTACCCCATCATAGAGCATCCATATATCACCATAACTATCTTCAGTAACCCCCACACCAGATCCGGTGTAAGTAATAGGCTGAGGATAGTGATTGCGATTGTAAGGCCCATAACTCTCCCAGTTTGGACAATCGAACATGCTGATACCACCATTTAGATTGCTGGCAAACCATGCACGGTTTCTGCTATCAATAAATACATCGTTGTTTTGCATAGCTGGCAAACCAGTATTCATTTTATCGTATGTTGTCCAACTATTCCCATCAAATTTTTCTACAAAGCCAATCCCACATGCCCAATATCTTCCGCGGTAATCAATTCGTACATCATATACAGCGCCAGTTGTATTATGGGTAATCCATGATGTCCCATTAAAAATAAAACATGCCGATATTGAACCTATTATCACTGTATCACCATGCGCATCAACCTCTGCTAATTGCGCATTTCCTACCGGAGAATTTGTGTTGTTGATATGCGTCCATGTTCCATTATCATAAATATCTATGGAAAAAACCGTTACTATATAAACCTTGTTTGTGACTTCATCTACTTCAACATCTTTAACACCATTATTAATTGAAAGTCCTGAATTAGCTGATGTGAATAGTGTCCAATTAATTCCATCAAACTTTATCAATCCTAAATTGCACCCTATCCAAATGTTATTTTGTGCATCTACATCAATGTCTTTTACTTCATTTGTTGGCAGATTTGAATTGGAGGGAGTGTAG
>JANOPU010000256.1:0-4232 GCA_031422055.1 Ferruginibacter sp. | reverse complement strand
AATATTGCCACAGATTCACAGATTAGTTTAAAAAATACTGATCCCTGGTGCAGGATACAAGATAATTGAGCTCAAAGGGTTAGTAATTTTCTTCATTTTGCATGGAATACATCATATACAAAATAATCAGCGAATCAGTGGCAACACCTAATTCCAAATTATTTACCTTTAACCGATGCAACTTGATATTCCTTATCATCTCGAAAATCTAATTGGCGGAAATTTCATAGGCCCACTCAGTGGAAAATTCATTGATAACATTAATCCTGCAACGGGAGAAGTATACGGACAAATACCCAACAGCAATGAAAAAGACATCCAGATTGCAGTTCAAGCAGCTCAAAAAGCGTTTGTTTCCTGGTCGGTTACTACAGCTGAAAAAAGATTCAGTATTCTAAATCGTATTGCCGAACTGATCGACGAAAACCTTGATTCACTTGCATTAGCGGAAACAAACGACAACGGAAAGCCATTGTGGCTAAGCAAACAAGTGGATATACCCAGGGCTTCATCCAATTTCAGGTTTTTTGCCACAGGTATTATGCATTTTGCTGCTGAAAGCCATAGTATGGAAGACAGCGCCATCAATTATACTTTACGCCAACCGATTGGCATTGTAGGCTGTATTTCGCCCTGGAACCTCCCATTATATTTGTTTACCTGGAAGATTGCGCCTGCATTGGCAGCCGGTAATTGCGTAATTGCAAAGCCTTCGGAAGTTACACCGGTAACAGCTTTTTTACTGGGAAAAATATGTAAAGAAGCCGGATTGCCTGATGGTGTATTGAATATTGTTCATGGTAACGGGCCAGATTGTGGTGAAGCTATTGTCAGACATCGTGACATCAAAGCCATTTCTTTTACAGGAAGTACCAGGGCGGGAGAACATATTGCATCTGTTGCAGCACCCATGTTTAAAAAATTATCTCTGGAGCTTGGCGGAAAGAATCCAAATATCATATTTGCAGATTGTGATTGGGAAAAAATGATGCTGACAAGTATCAGATCGTCTTTCAGTAACCAGGGACAAATATGTTTATGCGGCAGCAGGATTTTAATAGAAGCATCTATATATGAAAAATTCAAAAAAGAATTTGTTGAAAGAACCAAAAAATTAACTATTGGCGATCCTTTAGATGATCAGTCAAAGCAAGGATCAATAGTCAGCAAATTGCATTTTGATAAAGTGATGAATTGTATAAAAATTGCAAAAGAAGAAGGCGGAATTATTTTGTGCGGAGGTATTGCTATAAACCCCGGGGGAAGGTGTTCCAATGGATATTTTATAGAACCAACGGTTATTGAAGGCCTGGGACCCAATTGCAGATCAAATACAGAAGAGATCTTTGGCCCGGTTGTTACGCTTCAACCATTTAATACTATGGAAGAGGCATTAATGATGGCCAATGCAACCTGTTACGGACTTGCCGCTACCATCTGGACTCAGGATATTTCAAAAGCCAATATCATTGCAACAAAAATTGAAAGTGGAATTGTTTGGATAAATTGCTGGCTCCACCGTGATCTGCGCACTCCTTTTGGTGGTGTAAAAAACAGCGGTGTGGGAAGAGAAGGTGGCTGGGAGGCATTGCGGTTTTTTACGGAAGCGAAGAATGTTTGTATACAATTTTGAAACACTTCTCGTTTCTTGTTTCTCGTTTCTCGTTAAATCCGTTTAGCGTTTATTATAATTTTAATATTAATTAATTCATGGCCACAATAAAAAACTTTATAGATTTAGAAGTTTGGCAATTAGCTAATGAATTAGAGAAAAAAATCTATCACCAGTTAAATACAGGTCTGCTTTCAAAAGATTTCATACTTAAAGATCAAATGAACAGATCGGCAGGTTCTATTACAGATAATATTGCTGAAGGATTCGGAAGAGGAGGCAGACTGGAGTTTATTCAGTTTTTAAGTATAGCAAGAGCATCAGCATCTGAATTACAATCTCAATTAATAAGATGCTTAAACAGAAATTATATTAGTAAAGAAATTTATGATGAACTTTTCGAATTAACAGATAAGACCGGAAAAAAGATTGGTGCATTTATAAAATATTTAAATGAGACAGATAAAAGCGGAACAAAGTTTCAAAACAGGGTTACAACAAACGAGAAACGAGAAACGAGAAACGAAACTAACGAGAAACAAGAAACGAGAAACGAAACTATAAATACAGAATCGGCTGCAAAGCCTTTAGGTGCTTATCCACATGCAAGACGTGTAGGAAATCTTTTATTCCTTTCGGGCATTGGTTCAAGAAGTGCTAAAGACAATTCTATTCCCGGATTGCAATTGGATGAAAAGGGCAATATTGTAAAATATGATATTGAAGCCGAATGCCATTCCGTTTTTGCCAATGTAAAAGCAGTATTAGAAGCTAGTGGCAGTAGTTGGGACCAGATCGTTGATGTAACTGTTTTTCTTACAAATATGAAACCTGATTTTCCGGTTTATAATAAAATTTACGGTGAGTATTTTAAAGATGTGAATGCATGCAGGACCACTGTTGAAGTTAAAAGTTTACCCACACCGATTGCCATTGAATTAAAAGTGATCGCAACTGTAGGATAGAACGCTGATTTTTATGATTGTTAAGATTAACACAGATATTTCCTAACAGATCATAAAAAACATAAAAATCTGCGTTCAGAATGAATTCAAAATTATTAATATGAAATTTGAAAACAATATAGACTTCGCGAAATATTTAGATAGCAAAGACCCATTAAAAGATTTCAGGGAAAAATTTTTTATCCCTATGATCAATGGTAAAGAAAGTATTTATTTTACCGGTAACTCACTGGGGCTTCAACCGAAATCCACGCAGGAGCATGTTTTAAACGAGCTGGAAGACTGGGCAAACTATGGCGTAGAAGGGCATTTTCATGCAAGAAATCCCTGGGTGAGTTATCATGAAATGTTTTCTCCGTTGTTGGCTGAAATTGTTGGAGGGCTGCCTGAAGAAATTATTGTGATGAACCAATTGACGGTAAACCTGCATCTGCTGATGACAAGTTTTTACCGGCCGACAAAAGAACGGTATAAAATTATCTGTGAAGCAAAAGCATTTCCATCAGATCAATATGCACTTGAATCACAGGCAAAAATACACGGATTAGATCCGGCAAAAACAATCATTGAAATTTCTCCAAGGAGTAGCGAACATCATTTACGCACTGAAGATATTCTTTCAGCCATTAAAGAACATGGCAACGAAACATCTGTGGTTATTTTTGGCGGCGTAAATTATTACAGCGGACAGGTATTTGATATGGAGACAATCACAAAAACTTCACAGGATGCTGGTGCTTATTGTGGCTTTGACCTGGCACATGCAGCAGGAAATGTATCATTAAAACTTCACGACTGGAATGTTGATTTTGCATGCTGGTGTTCATACAAATATTTAAACAGTGGTCCGGGTGGTGTAGCCGGAGCATTTATTCATCAACGTCATATTACCAACAAAAAAATGATCAGGCTGGCCGGCTGGTGGGGACAGGATAAAGCTAACCGATTTAAAATGGAAAAAGATTTTGATCCAATACCAACTGCTGAAGGCTGGCAATTGAGTAATGCACCGGTATTGAGTATGGCTGCACACAAAGCTTCTTTAGACATTTTTCATGAAGCAGGAATGGATCAGTTAATTTCAAAAGGAAAACAATTAAGCAGTTACCTGTTGTATATTTTGGATGAGATCAATCAATCCGTCACAGAAAATATTATAGAGGTCATAACTCCAAAAAATGAAAATGAAAGAGGTTGCCAGGTTTCTATGTTAATGCTACAGAATGGAAAAAATATTTTTGAAGGATTAAAAAAGGAAGGCGTTATTGCAGACTGGAGAGAACCTAATGTGATAAGGGTTGCTCCGGTACCATTATATAATAGTTTTGAAGATGTTTACAGGTTTGGTGAGATTATTTCTAAAATGATTGCATAAATAAATTACATGAGCAAAAAGAATATTACAATTATAGGTGCAGGACTGGTAGGCTCCCTCTTATCCATTTATCTGGCAAAGCGTGGAAACAAAGTCAGCATTTATGAGCGCAGGGGAGATATGAGGAAAGAATCCATGAGTGCCGGCAGGTCTATAAACCTTGCACTCAGTGATCGTGGTATAAAAGCTTTGGAAGAAGTAGGCATCATGGAGGAGATCAGGAAGATCGCAATCCCCATGCACGGACGCCAAATGCACAATGTTGATGGCAGTTCACCTT
>JANOPU010000255.1:0-25844 GCA_031422055.1 Ferruginibacter sp. | reverse complement strand
CCACAATCTACGTGTGGTGTGTAATACGCCTTATTCTTACCACGAAGAATGGCTGCAATTTTTGCGCACATACGACCAACGGTTTGATTAGTACCATCGACAACGTACCAGTCGTGTTTTACGGTAGCCTCGTTCGCATGTTTTGTTGTGAAATGTAATTTGCTCATTTTTTTAATTTTTGCTGTTAGCTAGTAGCTGTTAGCCATTAGTAAAAGCGGTTTGTAATAATAAGAGTTTATGCCATCCCATAAACTCCTTGCTTGCTGCTAATAGCTCTAGGCTAATGGCTGCTTTGTTTTTCGGACGGCGAAGGTAAGTGGATATCATGTGTTATTCCTAACAATAAAGAAAGAAATATTTAGGTAGTATCTGTAATCTATTGATTTACAATAAATAATTTGACATAAAATTTATATGAGAGGAAAATAAACAGCCAAAAGGGTTTGAATTCGAAGCCGTTTTATTACAAAGAAATACTCGGCAAGCTTCAGTCCGGTTTCTAATTTCAAGTTTCCTGTAACTGTTTTTTAGTGTATTAATGGGTATAATGGTTAATTAAATCCTACGTTGCAATTGGATCTGATTCTTTTGTATACTTTATTCTTTATGAAATACTTTAATTCCGTTAATATACGTTGCAGTAACTGTTACTTTTAATATCTCATCCGGATCACATTTCATCAGATCATGGTCTAATATAATAAAATCAGCCGATTTACCTGCTTCCAAACTCCCTTGTGTTATTTCTTCAAATGCAGATTTAGCAGCCCATATCGTCATTCCACGAATTGCCTGTTCTCTTGTTATTGCATTTTCTATCTGAAAACCGGTTGAAGGAAAACCCTTTGAATCTTTCCTAATAACAGCAGCATAAAAAGTTTTAAACGGGCTGATATCCTCTACCGGAAAATCTGTACCTAAAGGCATCCAGCTATTTGTACTTAATAATTGTTTATACGCATAAGCATTTTTAATTCTTAGCCCACCAACACGTGTTTCTGCCCAATACATATCACTGGTAGCATGCGTAGGTTGTACAGAAGGTATAATATTAAAATCCCTGAAAAAATGAAAATCATTCTCTTCAACTACCTGGGCGTGTTCAATACGCCAACGCTTGTCATTCTTACCTTTTAATGCATTGGCATAGATTTTTAATATAGACCTGTTACCACTATCTCCAATGGCATGTGTACATAATTGTAATTGAGAATTTGCTAATTTATTTGCTACATCAATAACATAGCCTGTATCGGTTAGTAAAAATCCTTTCCATCCTGGTTTATCAGAATAATCATGTAACAAACATGCTCCTCTTGATCCCAATGCTCCATCCGCATATAATTTAAATCCGCCTACATGCAATCTTTCAGTGATATACGGACCCTTTGCAATCCATTTATCATAATAGTGTGCACTATCTGATAACAGGGCAAATATTTTCATTTTCAACCTGCCTGCTTTTTGTTCGGCATCAACCATTTCTATTGTATGCTCATTTACACCACAATCATGTACACCAGTTAGTCCAACGGCAAAGCATAACTGTTGTGCATCTGTATAATATTTTTTCGCAAGACTGTCATTTAATAAAGGGATCTTAAGTTCAACCACATCCATGGCATTGTCTATTAAGATACCTGTTGGTTTGCCGTTTTCCAATTCTATACTTCCACCCTTAATCATAGTTTTTGCATTTATTCCGGCAATATCCAATGCTGTTTGATTCACCAGTGCAGCATGTCCGTCAATACGTTTTAAAAAGACCGGTCTGTCGGGAAACAAACTATCCAGAATTTTTTTATCAGGAAAATTTTTCACTTCCCAATCATTCTGGTCCCAGCCGCGTCCATAAACCCACAAAGTGGGTGTTTTCTTACTATATGCTTCTATACTTTTTATGATCGCTTCAAAAGAGGTTGTACCTGTCAGGTCGCACTTCCACATATCAGTGGCAAAACCTGTAAAATGACAATGAGCATCTATAAATCCGGGGAAAATCGTTTTACCCGATGCGTCAATTTTCTCATTGGCTTCATACTTAGCTAATATTTCATTATTGGTACCAGTTGCAACAATTTTACCATCAAGAATTGCCATTGCTTCAGCAGATGAAAATGATGAATCAACCGTATATATTTTTGCATGATGAACGATAAGATTCACTTTTAATTTGCCCTCGCATGAAAAAATAACAATGAGAAATAATAGGAATGAAACGTGAGCCAGTCTTAATCTTGGATGCATGATAAATGATTATTTTTCAAAAATAAGGTAAATGAACTGATACTAATTTTTTACCTTTTTGCATTATTGTAGTGAGATTTTCAACTGTATCTTTACAATATGCAGTTTGATAAGATCATCAATGCCAAAGTAAGCCAGGAAGGAGATAAGCCGCTCATGAAAAAAGACGTTTTTCCTGTGAGTGATAAATTACAGCAATACCTGAAGCTGTATGGCAGGGATATTTCATTACCCGTTACATACAAAGATCTTTTAAATTATAGATACAGTACAGGCTTGAGAAATAAAAAAGGGAAACTGACCCACTGGGAAACTGCAGTGTATGATTTGAAAGAAATGGAGTATTTAAAAGAAGGTTTGATCCGAACTTACGCAGTATTAAAAACCGAAGGAAACCTGAGTTATATAAAACACCTGGATGTTGAACGAATAGATTTTTGTGAATTCGGAAACAGTGTGCCATTCCGCATTCGTATCATTAACAGGATTAATGATAACTACGATCATTATTATATAAAATCTGCAGATGCTTCCCGCATATATGGTTTGGAACTGGAACATTTACTTAGCCCGAACAGGATCACGTTTTTGCATCATAAGAATACGCTGGTTGAAGAACACATCCCCGGTATTCCGGGAGATATTTTCCTGGAAGATTATTTAAAGCAACCTGAAACCAACAGGATACGTATTGCCAAGGAATTTGTAAAATTCAATGAACGCTGTTTTGCCAGGTTGCTGGGCGATATGCGCAGTTATAATTTTGTAATTGATATTACTCCGGATATTGAAGATTACCAATACCGCATTCGTTCCATTGATTTTGATCAGCAATGTTATGAAGGAAGAAAAAACCTTTATTTACCACAGTTTTACAGGGAAAACTTTGAGTACGTTGACCTTGTTTTGAAAACATTGAGCCCCGAAGTGATTGAACAATACCAGACAGAAGAACGGACTGCCATGGCTACCCGCGTATTTGCCAGCAGGAAGCAATTGATTGAACTCCTCAATATTATGGCCAAAGATGAACTATCAGATAATTATAAAATAAAAATGCTTCGCGACGAACTCAACAGCCATTTTAATACCCACTATTTTTCAAAATGTAATACCATGGGTTTGATCGTAAAAAGACAATTAAAAATAGTATTGCAAAAACACCTGCAACAAATAACGCCACTGTAAATAATTGTTTAGCCCGGTGGTTTTTCATTCCCAAAAAAGCCAAATTACTTTTAGTTAATCTTTACCTTTATCAGGAATATTACAGTATGTACATAGCAGAAAAAATAAAAAAATTACAGGAACAATCCAAACAATGGCTCGCTGACATTGACTTTCAGAATTTGGATAAAAAAACAGATAGCGACATTGAGCACTTACGGGAAGTGCTTCGCTTTCATGAATACCGTTATTATGTACAAAATGATCCACTGATCAGCGATTATGAATATGATACCTTATATAAGTTGCTGGAAAAATATGAAAAACAAAATCCGGCTTCTATAACAAAAGATTCTCCAACGCAACGGGTTGGGAAGGGCCTGATAAAAGACCTGCCTGCCGGACAGGCTGGCTTTCCAAAAGTGCAGCATTTGGTTCCCATGTTATCACTTGAAAATTCATACAATGAAGCAGACCTGCTGGATTGGGACCGGAAAGCAAAAGAACTGTCAGGGTTAGACGAAATTGAATACTGCGTTGAACCCAAATTTGACGGTGCCAGTATCTCCCTGATTTATGAAGATGATCTTTTTGTAAGAGCTGTTACAAGGGGAGATGGTGAAACCGGAGACGATATTACGGCTAATACCATGCAGATAAGGTCTGTTCCACTGTCTGCATCATTCAGCAAATATGGAATTCAGCAAATAGAGATCAGGGGAGAAGTGTTACTGAACAAGAATAATTTTAAAAAATACAATGAAAAGCTCATTGAAGAAGGATTGCCACCATTAGCAAACCCACGAAATGCAGCTGCCGGAAGCCTTCGCATTAAAGATGCTGCTATCGTTAGCAAAAGAAACCTGGAAGCTTTTTTATATCATGTAAGTTATTACACAACGACAGACATTCATAAAAATAAAGAGCTGTATACGCATAGTGATATGCTTGAAATGTTGTGGAGCCTTGGTTTCAGAAGCCCTGTGAAGGAAATGAAGGTTTTGAAAGGAATCAACATGGTGGCTGATTTTATTAACAAATTTGAATCAAAAAGAGACGAGTTACCTTATGAAATAGATGGTATGGTAATAAAAGTTAATGATATAGCGCTTCAGGATAAACTCAGCATGACATCACACCATCCGAGATGGGCCATTGCATTTAAATTTAAAGCACGGCAGGCAACCAGTAAACTTTTATCAGTTAGTTACCAGGTTGGAAGAACCGGCGCAGTTACCCCTGTTGCAAAAATTGAACCGGTGCAGGTTGGAGGCGTAACAGTTAGCAGTATCTCTATTCACAATGAAGAGTATATCAAAGATAAAGATCTGAAAATCGGAGATAACATATTAATAGAACGTAGTGGTGATGTAATTCCCCAAATAGTAAAATCATTAACTGAATTAAGGGATGGTAGTGAAACAATGATCCATTATATAAAAAAATGCCCAGTGTGCCACGATGATCTGTTTAAACCTGAAGATGAAGCAGTCTGGCGATGTATTAATATCAATTGTGAAGCACAGGTTGTAGAACGAATCATTCATTTTGTAAGCAAAGACGCCATGGATATCCGTAGTTTCGGTGAAGCCAACGTTCGGAAATTCTATGACATGGGTTTAATATCTGATATCCCGGGAATATATTCCATCGATTTAGAAAAAATAAAATCACTGGAAGGATTCGGGGCTAAGTCAATCAATAATCTTACACAAGCCATTGAGCTTAGTAAAACACAGCCGCTACACAGGCTTATATATGGGCTGGGTATCAGGTATGTAGGAGAAACTACTGCTAAAGCCTTGTCTCAGTCAGTTAAAAGTATATTTGAATTTGTAGATTTTCATATAGAACAATTGCAGCAAATAGATGATGTAGGTGTAAAAGTGGCCGGAAGTATCTACGAGTTTTTTCATAATAACGATAACCTGCAAATGCTGAAAAAACTTGAAGCATTGGGTATAAATATTCAAAATGAGAATTTAGTTGTCTATGAAGGCAACCTTACCGGCCAAACGTTTTTATTTACAGGAATCCTAAATCTGTTAAAACGGTCTGATGCAGAAGAAAGGGTTGAAAAGAATGGAGGAAAGATCTTGAACGGGGTTAGTAGTAAACTCAATTACCTTGTTGTTGGGGAAGATGCAGGGAGCAAACTGGAAAAAGCAAAGAAGATTCCGGCAATAAAAATAATTTCTGAAGAAGATTTTTTAAAAATGCTGCCCACTTAGTTATATTATTTATTATATTTACTTCGCAGGCATCAATATCATTGTCCGGTTTATTAAAATACCGGACCCCACAATCTAAATCATCTTGTTATGATTAAAAAAATTCCCGGAGAAGTTTGGAAACAAATGCAGTTTACCGGATACAAACAATTGCGTAAAAAATATGCAGTATCCAGCACTGGCCGTGCTTCAAGTTATACTGAAAGTGTAGCTACAGACGGTAAATTATTAAATGGATCCCTTACATCAGGTTATCGAACATTAAACCTTCATGTTGAAAATGGTAATGGAACTATTTATATTCACAGAGAAGTTGCAAAACTGTTTTGTAAAAAGAAATCTCCTAAATACAAATTTGTGATACATGTTAATCACAAAAAAGCAGACAATAATGCCAAAAACCTGAAATGGGCAACCATGGAAGAAGTAAGTGAGCATCAACAGGGAAGTCCCGAAAAAATTGCTTATAAAAAGCGCCAGGCTAACCGTACAGTTGGTTTAAAACTCACAGCCACTCAGGTAAAAACGATAAAGGATACCATAAAAAACCCCAGGAGAAAATTAACGTATAAACAATTGGCGGTAAAGTATGGTGTAAGTGAAATGACATTATACCGGATTAAAAGTGGTGAAAATTGGGGCAGGATAAAATAACATACTCATCAGTAGAAATTCATTAAAAAGTATAAAAGGGAATCAGTAATGGTTCCTTTTTTATTTTTGTAAATTGCCGGGTCTATAAAACAAAAGATATGTTACAGCCTGCTACATTAAAATTTTTAAGAGAATTAGATAAAAACAATAACAAACCCTGGTTTGAAGAACATCGTAATAACTATGAAACGTCTAAAACAGATTTTCAACATTTTACAGGTGCTTTAATAAAAGAAATTGCTGCATTTGATAAACCCATTGGCGAACTTGTAGCAAAAAATTGCTGCTTTCGTATAAACAGGGATGTTCGTTTCAGTAAAAACAAAAGCCCTTATAAAAATAATATGGGGGGATATTTTAATAAAGATGGAAAAAATGGGTTGGGAGCCGGTTATTACTTTCACTTACAGCCAGGTGGTAGTTTTGCAGCAGGTGGAATCTGGATGCCGGAGCCGGCCGTTCTTGTTAAAATCAGACAAGAAATAGACTATAATTTTGCTGAATGGGGGAAATTGATCAAAAGCAGTGCATTTAAAAAGAACTTTGAGCAAGGTTTGGCAAGTACAGAAAGCCTGGTAAGGCCTCCAAAAGGATATGATATCAGTAATCCGGCAATACAATTCATAAAAATGAAAAGCTTTATCGTTTCAAAAAAATTTACTGATAAAGAGATCATAGATAGTGGAATTGTAAAAAATGCAACAAAAACATTTCATGCAATGAAACCCATGATAGATTTTCTGAATAGGGCATTGGATTAATTGTCAGATCCCTCGCTGTAGCTCGGGATGGCAGCAAAAAAATGGCCAGTGATAAAAATCACCGGCCTTGCTTACCTCTGAAACCACAAGAAAAAATGTTTGAGGCTATATAATAAATTATAATGTTCGAATGTTTTGGATGATTTTTTTTGGATATGCAATTCCCTGATGGGCTTTAAATAAGGATAGAATTGGAGAGATGAATAACTGAGTAGGACGTAAAATTAACTATTATTTTTAAATATTATAATTTTTTTTTAGTTATTTGTTGTATTTCAAACTGTTTTCTAACAAAATCAACTAAATGGCATTTTTTATATCAGTTTCAATACTAAAAAAGTGATTTTGTTGAAAATTATCTAACCCATTACGTAATATATATATATCTGCTTTATACCATAAATTACGAATTTACAGAATATTGTAGATAGATTCTCATTAAAATTATTCATTTTTTTTAATCAAAAACAAACATCAAAACTAATAAGCGTTAGTTTTGCTTGCAACACTATGGCAAAAATAAAAGCTGTTAAAAACGGTACCAAAAAAGATGTTATTACCCAAAAGGGTGCTGCCCTATTCAGAAAAAAAGGGTTTGCGTCAAGTTCAATGAGAGAGCTTGCGGATAATATTGGTGTGGAAGCTCCAAGCCTGTACAATCACATTGGATCAAAAAGCGAAATATTAGAAAACATTTGTTTCAAAGTTGCCGGTGAATTCAATAAACACCTGGATGAAGTTGAAAAAGATAATGAAAATGTTGTTTCAAAATTAGAAAATCTGATTCGTTTTCATATTCACATGATGTTGGATGAATTTGATGAAGTATATGTAGCAAACAGGGAATGGAAACAGTTGAAAGACCCATTTTTAAATGATTTTCTGAATCAACGAAAAAATTATGAAGGTCGTTTTGTGAATATCATCAATAAAGGTATCAAAGCGGGTGAATTAAAGAAAATTAATCCGCACGTAGCCGTACTTATCATTCTTTCGGCAGTACGTGGTCTTGAATTCTGGCAGCGGCACAAAAAAAACATTCATATTACAGACCTGGAAAATGATATGGTAACTCATTTATTAAACGGATTAAAAAAATAAAAATGGCAGTACATTTTCATCAGTTAACAATTAAAAATATAAAAAGAGAAACCGCTGACTGTGTTTCGCTCAGTTTTGATATTCCGGATGATCTGGTAAATGTGTTTACATTTAAAGAAGGCCAGAATATTACAGTTAAAAAAAATATTAATGGTGAAGAAATACGTCGTTCGTATTCTATTTGTTCAGCCCCTCATGAAAAAGAGCTAAGGGTAGCTGTAAAAAAATTAACAGGTGGAACTTTTTCACAATATGCAAATGAAAATTTAAAAGTCGGTGATACGCTAGATGTCTTACCGCCTACCGGTAAGTTCAATTCAAAAAAACATGTAAATGAAAATGGTAATTACCTGGCAATTGCTGCCGGTAGTGGTATCACTCCTGTTTTGTCTATCATAAAGCACAGCCTTCAATCAGAGGATGGCAGCAGCTTTACATTGATCTATGGTAACCGTAACCATAACTCAATCATATTTTTTGAAGAACTGGAAGGATTAAAGAACAAATACATGGAACGCTTTAATTTTATCAATATACTTAGCAGGGAAAAAACGGATGCTGAAATATTATATGGAAGGATAGACGAAAATAAACTGGCTGCATTAGGTAAAATGTTACCATACAATAGTTTTGATGAAATTTATATTTGCGGGCCTGAAGAATTGATTTTTTCAGCTAATGGCTATTTACAAAAACAAGGAATATCAAAAGCAAAGATCCATTTTGAATTATTTACAACACCGGGTCAAAAGCAAACTGCAGTTCAAGTCACACAAACTGAAATAAACTCAGGCCCAAAAAGTAATGTTACCATTAAATTAGATGGAAGAAGTTTTGACTTTGAACTGAATTTTAAAAGCAGCAGTATCCTTGATGCTGCATTACATCAAGGTGCTGATCTTCCTTATGCATGTAAAGGGGGTGTTTGTGCAAGTTGCCGTGCTAAATTAGTAGAAGGTGAAGTAGATATGGATGTGAATTATGCCTTGGAAGAGGAAGAGGTTGAGCAGGGTTTTATTCTAACCTGTCAGTCGCACCCACGCAGTAATAAAGTAATAGTGGATTTTGATATTAAGTGATCTGTTAAAAATGTACCCATAAACTAACAGTTGTTAGTTTATTTTATTATTTTTACCCCATAAAATTTAAAACGATGGCAATAAAGGATCTCGAAAAAATATTCCAGGAAAAAATTGACAGTGAAATAAAAATTGAACCGCAGGATTGGATGCCCGATGCTTATCGCAAAACCAATGTGCGGCAGATCAGTCAGCATGCTCACAGTGAAATTGTTGGCATGTTACCGGAAGGAAACTGGATAAGCCGTGCCCCATCCCTAAAAAGAAAAGCGATCCTTATTGCAAAAGTTCAGGACGAAGCAGGCCATGGTTTATATCTATACTCTGCTGCAGAAACTTTAGGTACCAGCCGGGAACAAATGATCGATGACCTGCTCTGTGGTAAAGCGAAATACTCTTCTATATTTAATTATCCAACATTAACGTGGGCCGATATGGGTGCAGTGGGCTGGCTGGTGGATGGTGCTGCCATTCTAAACCAGGTTATGTTATGCCGTACTTCATATGGGCCTTATGCAAGAGCGATGGTGCGTATCTGTAAAGAAGAAAGCTTTCATCAACGGCAGGGATTCGAATCGTTGCTTGTATTAAGTAAAGGAACACCCGAACAAAAAGCCATGTGTCAAGATGCGATCAACCGTTGGTGGTGGCCAAGTTTAATGATGTTTGGACCCAAGGATAGTGAAAGCACCAACAGCGATCAAAGTATGAAATGGAAAATAAAAAGAAAGACCAATGATGAGTTAAGGCAAAATTTTGTTGATATGATTGCCCAGCAAATAAAATTACTTGGGATGACATTGCCTGATGCAGATCTTACCTGGAATGAAGAAAGGAAGCATTTTGATTTTGGTGAAATAAACTGGGAAGAATTCTGGAATGTTGTAAAAGGAAATGGCCCATGCAATAAACAAAGGCTTATTGCCAGGAATAAAGCACATGATGAAGGTGTATGGGTAAGAGAAGCCGCCACTGCTTATGCTGAAAAGAAAGCCAATCGTAAAAATCAGGTAGCCGCTTAATTTGTTCTAAAAAATTCTTGATTAAAAAAAATAAAATGAACATTCAAATCAGAAAATTCTATTACGGTGATATTCCTGAAGAAAGTAGCGGAGGCCCTGCAGCAGTTAACAAGAAAGTTACCAATGAAAAAGCCTGGCCACTTTGGGAAATTTTTATACGCAGCAAACAAGGCCTGGATCATAAACATGCCGGCAGCCTTCATGCAGCAGACGCAGAAATGGCAATTGAAAACGCAAGAGATGTTTATACCAGGCGGCAGGAAGGAGTAAGCTTGTGGGTTGTTGAAAGTAAACACATCCATGCCTCCAACCCCGATGATGCAGAAAGTCTGTATGAACCTGCAGCCGATAAAATTTATCGTCATCCGAGTTTTTATGATCTGCCTGATGAAGTCAAACACATGTAAAACTCAATTCATATGAACATTGGTTATTGAGCATTGATTATTGAGCATTGAAAATTTACAACATTGAACAAACAAACACTCATCGATTATATCCTGCACCTCGCAGACACAACCCTTATCCTTTCACAGCGTAACAGCGAGTGGTGTGCACATGGCCCTATACTTGAACAGGATATTGCTATAACAAATATTTCGCTCGACCTGCTCGGACAATCAAGATATCTATATCAATATGCGGCTGCATTATTAAATGAATCAGCTGATAAAACAAACATACATAGTGAAGATTCTCTTGCCTACATGAGAACTGAAAGGGAATTTAAAAATCTCTTGCTAACAGAATTACCAAAAGGCGATTGGGCACAAACAGTTTTACGCCAGTTCTTATTCAGCGTTTATCAGTACCTGTTGTTTGAACAATTACAAAAAAGTAAAGATGAACAGCTTGCCGCTATCGCTCAAAAATCGATCAAAGAAACTACCTATCATTTAAAATGGAGCAGCGACTGGGTCATTCGCCTCGGCGACGGAACTGATGAAAGTCATGCAAGAATGAACAAAGCAATTGAAATGCTTTGGGAATATACCGGCGAATTATTTATACCGGTTGATTATGAAATTGAATCTGCAAAAGAAGGTATAGGAACCGATACAGCTTCATTAAAACAACATTGGATTCAAAAAGTAAAGGATGTTTTTGAAGAGGCTACACTACAATTTCCAAAAGATAGGTTTATGCAAACGGGTGGAAAGCAAGGTACACATACAGAGAATCTGGGTTATATGTTAGCGGAAATGCAATCCTTGCAAAGAACATATCCGGGTGCTGAATGGTAAACCCTATGAAAATATTAATTGAAATATTTTTAACCTTATTTTCAATTGCTTTTGTTCTGGTAATCCCTCATTCCGGTATTATTCCAATTCCATTTGGATATAGCATTCCGGTGTTGATTTTTATCTGGCTATATTTAAAACACTCAAAGGAAAATTTTGCATCCATTGGTTTCAGTTTTAAAAACTTTGAAAAAAAGTCCTTTCTTATTGGAACCCTTACAGCCATAATACTTTTTTCTTTTTTACACTGGATATTCTTCCCTTTACTTGAAAAGGTAGTAAACCTTACCCCGGCAGACCTGGGAGACTTCGCTAAGGTGAAGGGAAACACCCCTTTTTATATTTTTATCCTTGCAATGGGTTGGATGATCGGTGGCTTCTATGAAGAGATCGTTTTTCATGGATTTATTTTTACCAGACTGGAAAAATTAATTTCTCATAAATATGCCTTATTAATAAATTTTCTTCTTTGTAATACGATCTTTGCTTTATATCATTTTCAACTTGGAACTGAAGGAGTAATTAATGCTTTTCTTGCCGGCTCAGTTTACCATGCTCTTATGTTATACAATAAAAGAAATATGTGGTATGCGATCTTTTGCCATGCAGTTTTTGATACTATTGCCTTAACTTATTTATATGCCGGATACCAGTAAACAAAAGATATTATCGATCCTTGATGAAGTTTGTGATCCTGAAATTCCAGTTCTTACTATTTCAGATCTGGGAATAATCCGTGAACTAATAATTCATGGAGAAGAAATAGAAATAGTTATTACGCCAACCTATTCCGGTTGTCCGGCTATGGATGCTATCAGCATGGATATCCGGTTAAAACTAATTGAACATGGATATAAAAAAGTTAAGATCACTTCTGTGCTTTCACCAGCCTGGACTACTGACTGGATGAGTGCCGATGGAAAAAGAAAACTGAAAGAATACGGGATCGCTCCTCCCGGTAATCGGTCAGACGAGGCGTCAGACCGATTACCGGCCTGCCCGCAATGCAATTCAACTAATACAAAACTTCTTAGTCAGTTTGGGTCAACTGCATGCAAGGCGTTATATCAATGCAATGATTGTAAAGAACCATTTGATTATTTTAAGTGTCATTAATATTTGTAACTTTATTCTACTTCAAATGATTTGCTTATGGATATCTCACTTTATTTTGAAGAAGCCGCACAGGTTTCTTTTGCATTTATCATTGGTGCTATTCTTGGACTTGAACGTGAATTCAGAAGTAAACCTGCGGGTTTCAGAACAATGATATTAATATGTGTGGGCTCATGCCTGTATACCATTCTTTCTAAAGAAGCAGGTGCTGGAAATGAAGACAGAATTGCCAGCAATATTGTAACAGGTATCGGTTTTATTGGTGCCGGTGTTATTTTCAAAGAGGGTATTTCCGTAAACGGCCTTACCACTGCAGCCTTGATATGGGTTACTGCTGCACTTGGAATGGCAATTGGTTATCATAATTATCCCTTAGCCGTTGTAGTTTCTGTAATAGTAGTTGTTGCATTATTTGTTTTAGAGCCTGTACAAAGATTCATAAACAGATTTCATAAAGTTAAAGATTATAAAATACGAACCATTGAGCTGGGCAAAGATTTTAAACATGAACTGGAAGATTTTTTCAGGTCACATGACTTGTCTTTCCGTTGTATGAAATTTGTAAAAGACAATAATGATGCTGTATATCTATACAGAATCAGTTCACGTGATAGAAATTATGATCTCGTTAACCAATATTTATTAACCCATAGTGATGTGAGAAGTTTTGATGTTTAACTATAAATTTTAAAAGATGTCTTCTATATTATTCGAAATAAAAAAAGGCGTTGCTACTATCACGCTGAACCGACCGGATAAATTCAATTCATTCAACCGCGAAATGGCTTTTTCCATGCAGGCACATTTAGACGAATGTGCTTCGGTCCATGAAATCCGTTGCGTGTATATAACAGGTGCAGGAAAAGCTTTTTCTGCCGGGCAGGATCTGAGCGAATTGGTGGGTGATAATTCAATCGGCATTGATCAGATCTTATCTGAACATTATAATCCCATTATTACAAGAATACGCAATATGCCCAAACCTGTTGTTGCTGCAGTTAATGGTGTTGCTGCAGGTGCCGGTGCAAACATTGCTTTGTGCTGCGATGTTGTTGTGGCAACACATTCATCATCCTTCATTCAGGCATTTAGTAAAATTGGATTAATACCTGACAGTGGTGGTACCTATTTTTTACCAAGATTAATAGGCTGGCAAAAAGCAAGTGCAATAATGATGCTCGGAGAAAAAGTTTCATCAACCGAAGCTGAAAGGTTGGGAATGATCTACAAAGTTTTTACAGATGAAAGCTTTGCAGATGAAAGCTTGAAAATTACCAACACACTCGCACAAATGCCAACAAAAGGTTTAGCATTTACCAAACATGCATTAAATTATTCTTTGAACAGTTCTTTGGAATCTCAATTAATAACAGAAGATGAATTGCAACAAAAAGCAGCGGCAACATATGACTATAACGAAGGTGTTGCTGCATTTTTAGAGAAGAGGGCCGCCGTATTTAAAGGAGAATAGTTTTTCATTGACTATCCTTTATCTCTTTCCAGGTTTTAAAAACCGGATGCTGATTTAATATATTGTCTGGGATTTGTCGCAATGGTTCACACTCTTTCCACCCCTCATATATTTGGATTGGTAATTGCTGGTAAAGTTTTGTTCCTTCGCTTTTCCATTGTATCATCTCATCGCTGACTTCTTTTACAATTTTAGAAGGATTGCCAACTACCATACTTCTTGCAGGAATAATTTCGCCGGCTTTAATAAATGTAAGTGCCCCCACTATCGATTCATCGCCCAATTGCACATTATCCATGATCACTGCATTCATTCCAATTAAACAATTTTTACCGATCGTTGCACCATGAATAACAGCACCATGTCCAATATGTGCCGACTCTTTTAATAAAACGGTAATTCCCGGAAACATATGAATGGTACAATTTTCCTGCACATTACATCCGTCTTCAATAATGATCTGCCCCCAATCGCCACGCAGTGCTGCTCCCGGGCCTATGTAAACATTTTTTCCTATGATCACATTCCCGGTTACAGCAGCCTGTGGATGTATGAAACTACTTTCATGAACTACCGGAATATATTGATTGAAAGAATAGATCATATCAATGTTTTGTTTGTACGGAAACAAGTGCCTTTGAATAAAGCAACCGTGTGATCTTTTTGATTACTAACAGTGATATGATAAAGCCCGGTTGATTTTCCATTGTGTAATTCTTTCGCTTCGGCTGTTAATACATCACCAACATGAACAGGTTTGATAAAATTAATGGAAGTATCAAGGGCCACCGATAAAACATTCCTGTTATTACAGGCAAATGCAAAGGCGCTGTCAGACAATGAAAAGGCAATACCTCCGTGTACTATTCCAAATCCATTGATCATTTCTTTGCGTACAGTCATCTTTATTTTGCTATATCCTTCATTTACATCCAATACTTCTATACCAAGCCATTGACTGAAAAGATCATTTTCCATCATGTGAGATACTACAGATTGGGGTGTTGTATTCATATATTTATGATTTAAATCGTTTTTTGATTATCAGCGTTCATCCTTCCAGATTAACTTTTCACTTATTCTTGTTTGAATAAAATCCACAGCCCTGCCATCTCCTCTGCCTGTAAAACCACCATCAGGATGAGCAATGAGTTTACATTCATTATCGTAAAGGTCACTAAAAAAATCACAACAGATCGGAGGTACATAATAAACCAGCTTTTCATTGTAGGTATACCTGTAAATACTTCGTGGCGGGTTTTGTTTTTCTTCCTGCTGAAATTCCCTGATCATTTTTTTTATACATCCCGGCAAAGTTGGATCTGTTTTATCAATAGTCCGTGTGTCGGTGACCGCCGGTAAAGTATCCTTGTTTATATTTGAATCCTGTACTGTTTTCTTAGCTGAACTACAGCTAATATTCAAAATAAAAACAACCAGAAATAAGGATTTCATACAGTGCAATTTAATGTTTGCTGGCTTAATGGAAAAAATTTACGGACATTTGCAGCGATGGAAAGATCAAATTTTGTAGACCAGATCAAGATATTTTGCCGTAGCGGCCATGGTGGTGCCGGTAGTAAGCATTTTATGCGGAACAAACTAACTGCTATGGGAGGGCCCGATGGTGGTGATGGTGGCAGGGGCGCTCATATCATTTTAAGAGGTAATGTGCAATTATGGACCTTATTGCATTTACGTTATTATAAAAATGTTTTGGCTGAAGACGGTGAGAACGGCAGCAAAAATAATTCTACCGGAAGATTTGGAAAAGATATCATCATTGAGGTTCCATTAGGTACTATTGCTAAAAATGAGGAAACAGGTGAAGTAGAAGCAGAGATCCTTCAGGATGGCCAGGAAATAATATTAGTAAAAGGTGGTCGGGGCGGATTGGGCAATTCTAATTTTAAAACTTCTACTAACCAGGCTCCTGAATACGCACAACCGGGCGAGCCGAGTTCAGAAGGAATAAAAATACTTGAACTAAAAGTATTGGCTGATGTCGGTCTGGTAGGTTTTCCGAATGCAGGAAAATCTACATTACTATCATGCATAACTGCAGCAAAACCAAAAATTGCTGATTATGCATTTACCACATTGGTACCACAATTGGGAATGGTAGACTACAGAGATGGTAAAAGTTTTTGTATTGCAGATCTTCCGGGTATTATAGAAGGTGCCGCTGAAGGCAAAGGTCTTGGTCACAGGTTCCTGCGTCATATCGAAAGAAATTCCATTCTGCTTTTCCTTATACCAGCAGATAGTAAAGATCATTCAGCAGAATTTGAGATATTAAGAAGCGAACTGGAACAATATAATCCCGATATGCTTCAAAAAGATTTTGTAATTGCCATCAGTAAATCAGATATGCTTGACGATGAATTAAAAGATGCGATTACAAAAGAGCTGCCAAAAAATATTCCTCATATTTTTATTTCATCTGTTACAGGTTACAACCTGCCTCAGCTTAAAGATATTTTGTGGAACACATTGAATGCACCACACAAATAAAGAATTTAATATTTACCTTTTTCAATGACGAACCGCGATAACATATCGTTTTCAAGATCAAAGTTTTGTTATTTAATTATCAGTATCCCGCTTATAATGATATTGTATGCATGCCCTTTCAGCTCTCCGTACAAGCTTGATAAAGAACCAGCAATTCCTGTTGATGAAATATTGATAGGCAAATGGGCCACAATGATATCCGATAAAAAAGGAAATCTAGTGCCTGTTAAAATGATAATGAGTAAAAAAAATGATAATGAGTATCATATTGATTTTACCGGCAATCTGTATGATCTGAAGATGTTTAACATTGTTAGCGATGATAGTATTAAAGGGTCTGCATTTATAAGTAATGTGATAGACCGGCAATTTTTAAATATTGATATAAAAGGGCAGAACTATATTGCTGCATTGGTATATTATAATGATACACTTTCTCTTTTACCCATTTTAGACGGATTCACTGCAAAGTATATAAAGTCTGATTTAGATCTACGATCTGCTGTTGAGGTACATATCAAAACAAGAGTTTACCCCAGGTTTGATGAACAGTTTTGCCTGAGAGAGATGGTTAGGGTTAATTGAAAACCGAAACCCGATTCAACACAAATAGTGTAATTTGCCTTGCAAACTTGCTAAATATAAAAATATGCCACAAACAAAAATTGCGGGGGTAGGTTATTATGCACCTAAAAATGTTTTTACCAATAATGACCTGCTTCAATATATGGAAACTACTGATGAATGGATACAGGAACGTACGGGAATCAAAGAAAGGCGTTATGCTGACAGAACTGGCGAAACCACCACTACCATGGGAGTTGAAGCAGCAAAAATTGCAATAGAAAGAGCTGGCATTACCGCACAGGATGTTGACTTTATTATTTTTGCAACATTAAGCCCCGATTATTATTTTCCCGGTTGTGGTGTATTGCTACAACGTGCCATGAAAATGAAAGAGATAGGTGCATTAGATATAAGGAACCAATGTAGTGGTTTTGTTTATTCACTTTCTATTGCCGACCAGTTTATTAAAACAGGCATGTATAAAAATATTCTTGTTGTTGGTAGTGAGAAACATTCTTTTGGATTGGATTTTTCAACCAGGGGTAGAAATATTTCTGTGATCTTTGGAGATGGTGCCGGTGCGGTTGTTTTACAACCAACTGAAAAACCAGGACAGGGTATTTTAAGTACTCACCTGCATAGTGATGGTGAAAGTGCTGAAATACTGGCGATGTATAACCCGGGAACACATGCCAATCATTGGGTAAAAGAACCGGTTGCCGATTTTGAAAATGCAAGTATTTCGCAAATGTTTATGAGCCATGAAATGATTGATAATTCACAAAATTTTCCATTCATGGATGGGCCTGCAGTTTTTAAAAAAGCCATTGTAAAATTTCCGGAAGTTGTTTTAGAAGCATTGAAGAAAAATAACCTGCTTCCTGCTGATATTGATTTACTAATACCACATCAGGCTAATCTACGTATTTCACAATTCGTACAGCAAAGCCTGCAATTAAGAGATGACCAGGTTTATAATAATATAGAAAGGTTTGGAAATACAACAGCCGCATCTATTCCCATTGCATTATGTGAAGCTTGGGAACTGGGAAAAATAAAAGATGGTGATCTGATTTGCCTCGCGGCATTTGGAAGTGGTTTTACATGGGGCAGTGCCTTGCTGCGATGGTAGTGCAAGTTAAAAAGGTTTAGCAGACTTAATTGGTTTCAGCAGTTGTGGTTAACTTTTAAAACCTCTTGAACTTTTTGAACCACTTAAATCCAGGAAATTCTATGCAACGAAATTTTATATACCTCATCAACCCAATATCTGGCACAAAAAATAAAGATGCCTTATCAAAAATTATTGAGCAAAAAACGAATGCACAAAAAATTCCTTTCCAGGTTATGCATACGAATGCGGCCGGTGACTATAATTTTTTAAAAGAGCAGATCAGGAAAGAAAAAATCACAGATATCATTATTTGCGGTGGAGACGGAACAATAAATCAGGTAGCTGATGCATTGATAAATGAAGATATAAATATTGGCATTATTCCAATGGGTTCCGGAAATGGATTAGCACTTACAGCAGGTATTTCAAGAAATATTTCAAAAGCGCTGGATACTATTTTTAAAGGCAACACACTTTACATAGATGGTTTTAAAATAAATAATAAATTCAGTTGTATGCTATGCGGCCTTGGATTTGATGCAAAGGTTGCACATGAATTTGCAGCGCATTCTTCGCGGGGGCTTTCAACATACATTAAACTATCAGTAACTAATTTTTTTACTGCCAAAACATATCCATTTAAAATTGAATTAAACAATACAGTAATTTCTACAAAAGCATTTTTTATCAGCATCGCCAATAGCAATCAGTTTGGAAATAATTTTACCATTGCGCCAAAAGCCAGTCTTAGTGATGGTTTACTCGATATTGTGATCGTAAATAAAATGAACAAGATAAAACTGATCTATTCAATTTTAAAACAAATAACCCTGGGCAAAGTGCAACAGGATCCGGTTAAAAAAATACAGAAAAGCGGAATTCTGTATTTTCAGACCAAAAGCGTTGTCATACAAAATCCTTCAAAAGCTCCTTTACATATAGATGGTGAACCGGCAATTTCAGATACGATATTTACTATAAATATCATTGAAAAAGCTATTCGGCTTTTGCAACCTTAATCTTTTAAAAGTGCAGTGATTTTCTGAATGGATTGCCTGTTAATTTCGCTATGAAAAGATTCTTTTACATCACGTTTTTCCCGGGCAGTCAGATGAAAATTGAGTGCAGCTCCTTTATCAGGCTTCTCTGCCTTATATATTATTGTAATTCTTTGAATACTGCTGTCATTTTGCCCCTTTAAATAATTATACTGGTCTGTTTGAAAATAATCCTGAAGTTTATACCAGTTGTGCTGTAGCATGGTTGCAGGTGTTACGATCATATCAGCAACAGAATTTGTTTCATAAGGATGTTGCCAATTATCATTTAACCTATCACGTAATTGAATGATGATAATGCCTGATGTATTTTCTTTTATCCAATCTTTGAAAGTATCTATAAAACGCAGGCTGGTTTCCTGGCCATAGTTATCACGCAGTCCCGCATCCATTACGTCAATAACAGGCTGGCTTGGCAACCATACATTTGGCAGGATATAAGGAAAAGTAGCATTCATGCGCAATGCAGTAAGTATACGTAAATTCATTGGTTGTTGCCTTTTGAAAAGTGCAGCAAAATCAACCGCGTCCGGATTGGCTTTATCATCACTGGCTAAAAAAGAGGGCTTCATCATAAAACTTAATGGTTGTGTACCAATCATCATTTTCCTACCATCGCTTTTAATAACAGAATTAAAAATAATCAGTGGAACAGTTGCATTGTGATCATCTTTTGCAAGTTCTTTTAGTTGTATATTAAGTAAGCCATCGGTATTGTCAGCTAATTTTTTTTCAAATGCATACCCACGATCCTTTACATATTTAAATTCTCCTACATTAAATTTTTGAACGGGTGAGAAAATATCTCTGGCTATCATTGAAGTAAAAATCGGGTTTAACAAGTCGCCTGCAATATTATCTGCAAAACGGTAATTACTGATGTTAAGATCTTTTTCTTTTAGTTTCATCCGGTATAATTCACGGTAATAACTTGCCGCAAGCATACCACCACTTGCCCCACTGATCAAAAATGTATGTTGCATAAGGTTGCCTTGTGTTATACTATCCAGTTTTTGCATAGCATTCATTACAAATGCTGCGCTCCGGAGTCCGCCACCGCTTACATTTATAAATACCATTACGGGTTTAATTGTTTTTTGCTTAGCCTTCCAATTATTCAATACCTGTATCATATTTGCTTTATCAACAGCAATCTTATCAATAGTACAAAGCGCCTGAAGCGATTCTTTATTATACACCGGACGCAGGTCTTTATTTTTATAATCAATCCCATAAGCTTTATTCCTTGGGTCTATGATCTCTTTTTGATATAAGATATTAATGAAAATGATAAAAATAATAGCAGCAGTCAGGCTCCAGCTTTGCAAAAAATAAGTGAGAGATCCTATTACTGCTGTCATAATAGCAAGAAATATAAGTATACTGGCAGCAGCAGGCATTTCAAAATATTTATTCTCCAGTAAAAAACCAACAACAATTAAAAATACAAAAGCAAGTAATATGCTGGCAATAGCGGCAAAATGATGTCTTTTAAAAATGGTATCCAAAAAATCCTGACGGTAATGGCTTACATTTCGTGCTTTACGAATGCGTAACCTGCCGCTTAAAAAAAAATCAACCTTTAATGCAAATTCATGTTCAACGTGCTGTTTTTCTTTAAATGTTTTCTTAAATAAAGCAGGATTGCTTATGATTGGTGCCATCGTTCTAACAATTGTTTTTTCAGCACCAAAAAAATAGGCAAGAGATGCTGCTAATAAAAGACTTAAACCAAGAAGAATTCCGCCAATCTCTGTAAATATTTCGCCAAAACTCATTAGTTCACGATAATCATTAAACCGGTATAATTTAAAAAAATAAAAAAGAATGAAAAGCAAAGGCAAAACAGCATTATTGATACAATACTTTAAAAAAGGATGCGTAGTTGTTGCTAAAAATTTGAATCGCTTGCTGTGCAAGATAAAAGTTGTTACATTCCAACTCATAACAAATACTCCCAAAGCAACCCCTGTTATAATTGCGCCTAAAATATTTACGGTACCAAGATATTCAGGTGAAAAAAATAAAGCATCTGCACCATAATTTTTCATTAAACCACTGTTGATCGTACTGATCAATATATACCAGAATAAAAGCAGTATCTGATATTTTCTAAAATGAAGGATAAATAGTTGTGCAGGAAAAGAATAATAAATATCTTTTAACAGTTGCTTCATAATAAGTGGTTACCTAAAAATACTACAAAATAAGGAACATTGATGTTTAGCTTATTTGAGGTTTGTTTCGCTTAACCAGAAATATTAATGCAACCATACACATAGTTAAAAGCATAGCAGTAAACTGGTGAGAGACACCTAACCATATAAAAAGATCCTTATTGGTTGCAAATAGCAATGAAAAAACACCAAGCATTACTTGTAATAACAATAAGAATAGCAGGCTATTTCGAAGTAATTTAAAAATATGATTGCCGGCAACTTTAGCAGAACGCATATAAAATATAATTACTAATACAAGCAACAGGTATGCAATGCTCCGGTGAATAAAATGTATGGCCAACTTGTTATTAATAAAGTTTTTCATCCATGGCGATAACTCATTGAATGTTGATGGAAAAAACTGTCCGTTAATATCAGGCCAGGTAGGTGCTGTTTGAGCAGCTCTTAAACCAGCCATAAATCCTCCAAAGACCAATTGGAAAAACAAAAGAATGAATACGCTGATCGAAATATTTCTTAAAGTAGTATTATATACTTTTTGTTCCATGGCTGGTAATAATTTCATTGCAAACCAAAGTGTGTATCCCAGTAATGTAAGCGCTGCTATAAAATGAGTGGTAAGTTCAATATGCCCTACGTAAAATTTTTCCGGAACAAGGCCGCTTTTTACCATCAGCCATCCAATGGTACCCTGTAAAGCGCCAAGTAAAAATAACAGGATCATTGGCATGATCATCCGCTTGTTAAATTTCTTTGTTACTAAAAAATAGATAAACCCCGCAAGAAAAACAAAGCCCATTAACCTGGCCCAAAGCCTGTGAGCCCATTCCCAGAAAAAAATAAATTTAAACTCGCTCATTGAAAAATTCTGATGAACATATTTGAACTGGTCAGTTGTTCTGTATTTTTCAAATTCAATCTGCCAGGTGGCATCATTCAAAGGCGGCAGGGCCCCGGTAATTGGTTTCCACTCGGTTATAGATAATCCTGACTCTGTAAGACGGGTGATTCCTCCCAATAATACCTGTATAATGATCATCAAAACTCCGGCAAAAAGCCATGTAGCAATCTGTCTGTTATTTTTTTCCGAACGTAGCATTTCCATAAGAGTACAAAGGTAAGGCAGCTAAAATTACCATGTTCATTCATACATCCTTTTAATGATATTTGCACATAATTGTCAAACAAAATGCTGCAACCGTTCTTTCATAAAACAAAAATCGAAGCCGGTTTAGATGAAGCAGGCAGGGGCAGTTATGCCGGGCCCGTTTTTGCAGCCGCTGTTATATTACCGAAAGATTTTTTTCATCCGTTACTGAATGACAGTAAGCAATTAAGCGAAAAACAAAGAAATATATTAAGACCTGTTATTGAAAAGGAAAGTATTTCTTTTGCTGTTGCATTTGTTGATAATGCTGAGATTGATGTTATAAATATTCTACAGGCATCCTTTAAAGCGATGCATCTTGCACTCGATAAACTAAAAATATCGCCTGATTGGCTACTGATTGATGGTAACAGATTCAGGACATATAAAAAAACAGGACATAGTTGTATTATAAAAGGTGATGGTATATATGCTTCCATTGCTGCAGCAAGTATATTAGCAAAAACATACAGAGATGAACATATGCAACAATTGCATTCAGAATATTCATCTTATGCCTGGAACAAGAATAAAGGGTATGGTACAGCCGAACACCGGTATGCGATAGATCAAAATGGATTGTGTAAATACCACCGAAAAAGTTTTAATATACATCCTTCACAGGTATCCCTATTTTAATTTCACTATAAAAGAAATCTTCTTTTAAACTTTTTTCATTGAATGAAGTCTTAAAACGAACCGGGTAATTTTACCTTTTCATAAAAAATAAAAATCATGAAAACTATTAAATTTTTAATTGCCATCGTTTTAATGTTAATGACATCAGCCATAACAAATGCACAAACGGGCAAAACAAGAATTCAACACAAACGGATATTACATGGAGTAAGAAACGGCGAACTAACCTATCATGAAACAAGGCAATTAACGAGACAGCAAAGGAATATCATGCAGAAAAAAAGAAATGCCCGCGCAGATGGTATTGTTACTTCCTGTGAAAGAAGATATATCAGACAAGATACCCGAAGGGCCAATCGTAATATCGCACGAAAAAAACACAATCGAAGAGACAGGATGAGGCTTGTTTAGACTCATTCAACAGTACTTTCATATTAATTTGATTGTATTTTCGCTGGATTAAAAAGAGGATGTCGAAAAATTCGACGTCCTCTTTTTTTTTAAATAAACGAATGCTTGATTTATATGTGACTATGCTTGAAAATAATTTCACAAGTATTTTCCGGAAAATTCTCTTTTAATTGCGGTGTTTTTCCCCTTTTTTATAATTCAATATTGATGACATTTGGTTGTTGATAAATAATTAATTCATCAAACACAAATGTTCATAAAAGGTTACTATAAAAACCCTTGATTAAAGAACATGGCAGAATATGAAAAAAAATTATTCCTTCAACGGGCTTGAATAAATTCCGACAGCTTTGCCCTTTTAAAACAGCCAGGTAAGACACAGAGTTGAACTGTGCATGAAATGTTACCATTTCTTCAACCGTAACTCAAAATGAAAACTAAAATGAAAAAATTATTTTTTGCAATGGCTTTAAGCTGTTGCTGGTTATTAGGAACTGCTCAGGACAATGTTACCAAAGAACAAGCCAGAGATATTACTGCCAATACCATGGCAAATTTTACTGAAAGCGTTTCTTTTGCTTATGTAAAGGGAATATCTTTAAGAGAATTTAAAAAAACATTATGCGGTAAAGCTGTTCCACTTGATGCCGGAAACGGAATGATAGAAACTGCTTACACCTATCTTTCAAATGGTGCAACGAAAGATGAAATAATAAAAGAAAATGATGGAGTTGCTGTAGCCAGGGTTTTTAAATATTTATCAGAACAGCATGATAAGGGTGTTGTAAGTTCTGATGGTTCTGAAATATTTGGCGAAAAGGAAAGCCTGGGAAATTCTACGATTGCAAAAGCAGAAAGTTGCAAATGGTATCAGTTCTGGTGTCATGTGCATGATTTTGCAGATTGGGTTGTGGCTAATTGGCCGGTGATCGTAGAAATTCTGAATTATATACTTTCCCACTTGTAATTATCGTATTAAGGCTGGTTCAAAAATGGATCAGCCTTTATTTCACTTTTAAAATATTTTTATGAAATTATATTTTTTTAAAAAGCAACTCTTAAAATTATTCTTTGTCTCACTTTGTCTTTCATCTTGTTTGAAAATAGCATTGACTAGATACCATATACTAGAGAAAAAAGTCTCATTTAGATATATTACAAATGGAAATACAAAAATCGTTTTCATACCCATGCATCATATTGGAGTCAAAGAATTTTACGAAGATGCAAAAAATAAAATTGATTCTTTTGTCATCAGTGGATACAGCATTTATTTTGAAGGAGTGAAAATGGGAGAGGTCAGAGATTCACTTCAAAAAGACAGTATATTAAGAAAAACAAGAAAAGTAACAGGTGTAGATTTTGTTACAGCGAGTAAAACCAATGGTTATCTGGATACCATTAACAATACAATATTGGGGGAAAAATTCAAAGGATTATCAAAATTTAAATTAGTCAACCAACCAAGAGGAATAGTGAATAAATCTGATACGATAAAATATAATAATGTAGATGCAACTTATGTTCAAATAATTGCAGCATGTGAAAATAAATTTGGGCCCATAATACTAAGTGAATATGATATTAAAACGAATTTTGGAGAAAAATATAAAACCAAAAAAGACAAGGAAATGAAAAAATATTTCCTGGCGGATTTTAGAAATAATTTAATAGCAGACTCTATTTTAAAAAGTACAAGTCAAAAAATTGTTTTACTATATGGCGCTAAACATTTTGACGGAATCATTGAAAACTTAAAAAAATCTGATACAAATTATAAAGAGGTTGAAAAGCTATAAATAACGTGTTGTGCTATTGGGGTGTTAATTTTTTACCTTTTGCTATCCTTATAACTACTAAATATAATTGAACTTTTTTTGAGTATTTCGGAACAAAGTCACACTGAGACACGGGGTCACAGTGAAAAAATAATACCATGTTGGCACTTTGACTCTGTGCCCCTCGTACCACTTTGTTTGAGAATTTTTCTACAACATTTTATATAATACGTTTTTACGTACTCATAAACATAAGATGGCGAATGCAATACAAAATCACATAAAAAAATCGTATAAATACAGTTTAAAAAGGGGAAAAACCTCATATAATTTAGGGAAAAAC
>JANOPU010000254.1:0-3788 GCA_031422055.1 Ferruginibacter sp. | reverse complement strand
TGTACGGAGTATGAACAGTGTGTTGGCAACTTTGGATATTTAGTCAAAAGAATTCCTCGCAGCTTTACTTAGGGGTGAATGAAATATTTATTGCCACAGACCTGTCTGCCGGCAGGCAGTTCTGTGGCAATTTTTTTGTTTTTAGATACCTCTCTGTTTGCTGTAGGGGCATCAATAATTATGAAAAGATTATACTACGGTTTATTTAAAAACAGAATCTATATAATCCTGTACTTCCTTACTCTTTGCTTTTGATAATTTATCCAGTGAACTTTTAAACATTGGATCAGTAAATCCCTTGTACTGTTCAGGTATTGCTTTCCTGAATTTCATGATCATATCAATGCCTTTTTTTACTTTTTCGGTATTGTTAACCGTTACCAGGTAAGAACAAAATGTCTCAGTCATTCCAAGTTTTTCTTCGCTTAAAGGAGCTTTATCAAAACGTCCGGCTATAAAATCAAAATCAGATTCCGTTCCGTTCTTTATAATGATATCACTTACGATTTTACCAAGATCTCCTTTGACATCGATGCTGTATTTTTTTGCTAAGGAATATGCATTAGCAGAATCTAATTTAATAAGGCCATCTAAAGATGCACCGGCAACACTGTAAGAAGAATCAGAAACACTGTTTTGATAAATAGAAAGGTATTTTGAATTTTTTGTTTTAGCCAGGAATTTTATAGCTGCAGCACGTGTTTTATTATCTTTATCATTCTTTGCGATATCTTCCATTGTTTCAATTACAACCGGATCGGTTTTATAAGGCATTGTTCCAATCTTTTGAATGGTACTGATCCTTAATCCTGAGAACCTGTCTGTAAGCCCTTTGGCTATTTCGGGCATATTTTTTTTGCCAAAATAATCAAGTGCTTCTTTTCTGTCTAAATACGTTTTTGCATATTTATATTGTGCAATAAAATTCTCTTCTGTTTTAGTGTCTGTTTTTTTAGCCAGTAATATTTTATCAGCATCTACATTTATAAGATCCGGCTTTTGGGTATACGCAAAAGAAAAAGTATCCGTTTTATTTTCGATCCATACATTGGTCCTGTTTTTTGTTGCACCATTATACACATCAATGGCAATGGGTAAACGGAAAATTTTACCTGTTTTCTGAGTTTGTTCAATGATTACTCTTGCTACTCCCGGCAGGTCGTAGTTATATGAAATATTTAATGTTGGTTGTCCACTTCCATAATACCATTGATTCCAGAACCAGTTCATATCTTTTCCGGTTACTTCTTCAAAAGCAAGGCGCAATTGCCCGGCTTCTCCTGCTTTGAATTTATTTGTTGTCAGGTAATTATTCAATGATTTAAAAAATGCATCATCACCAACATAATTGCGAAGCATATGTAAGATCCTGCCACCTTTGTTATAACTCACCGCGTCAAACATTTCTTCTTTATCTGCATAATGAAACCGAACAAGATCGGTGTTATCAGCACCGCTTAACAGGTACCCCTGCATATCCTGAAAATTATGTTCATCGGCTTTATCTTTTCCAAATTTGTATTCATACCACAAGTATTCACTATAGTTGGCAAAGCTTTCATTCACTGTCAAATGGCTCCAGCTTTCTGCAGTTACCAGATCGCCAAACCATTGGTGAAACAATTCATGTGCAATGGTACTTTCCCATGCCACACCATCTTTAAGTTGCCTTGCATTTTGATAGGCACTTTCCTGGTGTAGGGTAGCAGTGGTATTCTCCATGGCGCCGCTTACATAATCTCTGCCTACCATTTGAGCATATTTTGACCAGGGATAATCTACCCCTAGTTTTTCCGAAAAGAATTTCATCATTTCTGGCGTATTGCCAAATATTTTACGTGCAACTGGAGCATATTCTTTTTCAACATAATAACTTACTTCCTTTCCTTTATAGGTATCTTTTATAACAGAATAATCACCGACACCCATAAAAAATAAATATGGAGCATGTGGCAGATCCATCTTCCAGTAATCAGTGCGGGTGCCATCAGTATTTTTCTTTTGACTTTTTAATAACCCGTTGCTCAGTGTTACATATTTTGCCGGAACAGTCATGGTTAATTCCTGGGTTGTTTTTTGATTTGGTTTATCAATGGTAACCATCCAGGCACTATTTGCTTCTGTTTCTCCCTGTGTCCAGATTTGAGTAGGTTTATCTTTGTCTTCTCCTTTTGGATTGATAAAATACAAACCCTTTGCATCATTGATAGCGGCACTACCTTTAACAGTTAGTTCATTAGGTTTACTGATATAATCAATATAAATGGTGTAATTTTCTTTTCCCTGATAAGTTTTATCAAGTTTTACATTCAATAGCATTCCGTCATTAGTATATTTTAAAGGGGTTTTTATGGCACCTTTGATCATGGAAAGTTCTTTGATCTCCATTCCCTTTGCATCGAGCAACAAACTGTCAGTTGGATAAAAATGTGGTTGCAGTGTAAGCCATTCTTTACCGTATAAATAACTTTTATCGTAATCAAATTTTACATCCAGTTTTGTATGTACAAGATCATTTATACGTGGATAGCTTTCACGAAGAATTTTTTTCCATGTTGTGTCCTTTGGTTCTTCACCCGGTTGGGCTTGGCTAATAAAAGACGCCAATGTTAATAACAATAAGAAGCATACTCTTTTCATATTTACTGTTTTTTGAATGGCAAAAGTAAATGCTGTAAAATAAATAAATAGTGTTTTTTTTATAAAAGGCAAATCGGCTATATTAATTAGCTTTGAAATAAAAGTATCTTTGCAAAATGAAATTCTTCCATTTTATTATTTTTCTTTCCCTGATAACAAACAGGTTATCAGCGCAGCAAAATCATTTCATTTATATTCAAACAGAGAATAAACAGGCTTTTTATATCAGGATGGCTGATCGGTTATTAAGTTCATCAACGGCTGGTTATCTTGTAATTCCCAAATTACAGGATGGCAAATATGAGTTGGGTATTGGATTTCCTAAGAACGAATGGCCTTTGCAAAAAATAACTATTTCAGTTAAAAATGATGCAGGGTATATTTTAAAGAATTTTGATTCAAAAGGTTGGGGTTTATTTAATATGCAAACAATGGATATTGTAATGTCATCTGCTATAACTACTTCAAAAGACAGCTTATCTGGAGTAAAGTCCGACGGTTTTGCTGATGTCCTTGCAGATGTTGTTGGCACTACGTCAATCAAACAAAAAACGGTTGTTCCCGAAATAAAAAAGGAACAAGAAATACCCATTGCTTTAACCGTAACAACAGTTGGCATTAAGAATGAAATGCTGATTGGAGGGGAAAAGGCTAATATGGAACCTATAATCCCGGTAATAAAACTTTTTTCTGTAATTGAATCAGCCGGTATTTCAATAGTATATGTTGATAATTATGAGAATAACAAAGATACCATAAGGATTTTGATCCCCGACGATACAGCTATTAAGTTCAAAGAAAAAACAGAAGCGCAGGTTCAGCCTGAGGTACCAACGGGAACAGGGACAGAAGATAATTCGAAAACCGTTGATATTGTAGGTGAATTACCGAATACTGTCAAAAAGGTTGATTCTGTTTTAACTGAAGGCAATCAGGTTGTTGTAACTGAAACGGGTAATATTAAAAAGGAATTGACTAATATAAATACGGATACAACAGAATCAAAAACTGAAACTAAGGTTGATGTTATGATCAATTCAGATTGTAAGTTAAATGCTACGGGAGATGATTTTTTAAAACTGCGAAAAAAAATGGCAGCAGAAACCAGTGATGACGATATGATCTCAGTTGCAAAAAAAGCTTTTAAA
>JANOPU010000253.1:0-2766 GCA_031422055.1 Ferruginibacter sp. | reverse complement strand
AGCAGTCCCAAACTCGCAAGCGGGTTCTAAGACGCCAATAGAGTGAACGGGGTTTGTAGTTTGCCTTGCTTTTTTGCAAACTACTAAACGTCATTCATATTTTTTCCTTTGGCCAATGGTGGTAACTCGCAATGACGATCTTTTTTGGCTGTAATGGCGCATAAAAAAAGAGGCCACTTATTACAGTAGCCTCCTTTATTCAAAATTATTATTAATTATCTTTTCATATTAACCGTATAAACCCCGGCAAAAAAACCTACCCCGGTAACGCCTAATTGCATTCTTAAAGTTAACGTTCCGGTACAGGAAAGGAAACTTCCTAAATTACCTGTTGCAAATGGCCGTACAGCAACCGTCTGACCTGCATATATCGGATTCAGATCACCCGCATTACTACCCGGTATGGCAGCTTGTGCAATAACTCTTGCCGTTTTTGAAAGTGGGTTAGACCAGTCAAGTGTAAATGATATAGGCCCCCAACCATTGTCCCAAATATTTGTAACAACAATAGTAGCTGTTGTAGCAGTTAATGGAGTTACCGTAGCTATACCTGTTGTATATGGACCGTATGGTGCTCCTGTACCAAATGTTTCAATGCTGTTGGCATAAGCACCCAAAAAACTATTAATAGTAAATGGGTTTGCCTCGCCGCAAATATCACCGATAGCCAATTTAACGGTATCTAAAAAGATGGATGGTTTTAGCGAAGGCATCCTTATTGTAAAAATAAGTGTATCGATTCTTAATGCCGGAAATCCGGCAAGTATTCCCTGTACCGAAATGGTAGCAAGGGCTTTTCCGCCTTTAATAATTACTTTATTTCCGGTAGTACCCAATGTGTACTGAACACCTGCTGTTGCTCCGGTAGGAGAAGTAACATTAAAACTAACCTCCCTGTCAAATGCTGCCACATCCGTTGTGCCTACAGTAATCTCATAGGCAGCAATTGGGCTAACCCTTACCGGGTATGCCTGAACTTTATCGCCAACAAAATGCGCCTGAGAAGGAGCAACTGCAATATCATACAGTTTTGTTTTATCACAACCACTGATTGCAAAAACCAGTGCAGATATCACGAGAAAACTTAGTTTGTTTATCAATTTCATAAATTATAATTATAAGGTTGAGTATCTAAAAAATTAATCAGTTTTTAATAGCCAGCATTTTGGATCATATTTGGATTTACCAAAATTTCAGAAGCCGGTATAGGTAATACAAACCTAAAGCTGCTAACATCCATAGTCTGCCATTCAGCATTTGCATCCGTTGCCAATCTTTGAACAGGCAAACTATTACGCTTCAGATCAAAGAAACGAAATCCTTCAAAAGCTAATTCTTTATACCTTTCTAACATTACTGCATTAAACAGGTCGGTAGCAGTAGCAAATACCTCGTCTGTATAAGGATTAATCCTCTGAGCCCTTAAAGCATTCAGATCTGCAGCTCCTGCTGTGATATTTGGTGTTGCCTTTTTTGCATTTGCTTCTGCACGTATCAGGTACATTTCAGCAATCCTTGCAGCTTTCATATCAACAATACGGCCACCCCTGGATGAAGTATAGAATTTATTTACATAATTATTTGCTCCTGCTGTACCAATATAAATAGCCTTCCTGATATCATTTGCAGCATAAGCTGCAACCAGTTTATCAGATGGTGCAATGTAAATGGCACCACCTGTAGTTGTCCATAAAGATCCCAGTGTAGTTATAGTAGTGAGTTTTATTCTAAATAACGATTCGTTTGTATTCTGGTCAGTCCAGATTCCAGCAAAACCGGCTCCGGTTACGAGTTGTTTCACATTAGAAGTAATAACTTCTGTAGCAAAAGTTATAGCCGCATCATAATCTCCTTTATATAAAGCGATCCTTGCCTGATATGCAGCAATATTGATCCTGTTAAGTGTGGTATCCGTAAAAGTTACCGGAGTAACTGCAGGTAAAAGTAATTTTGCATCAGCAAGGTCAGTTTCTATCCTGTTCATAACATCACCCATACTATTTCTCGCTGGTTTGGTAAGAGGGTCAGATACTAACATAATAGGAACTCCCAATGGGTCAGAAGCAGAATATCTTTTGCAATAAGCCTGCAGTAATGCAAAATGAGCTATGGCACGTAGACCCAAGAGCTCCCCTTTAAATATATTGCGTTTGGGTTCTTCAGCTGCAGATGCTGTGACAGTAGGTATTTTAGGTAATATTTTGTTCACCTGGTTAATTAATCTGTAATAGTTTCCAAAGGCTGCAATTACATCCCCACCTGAAGTGGCATCAGATCCAAATTGATAGCGATAAGTTAAAGCCCCTTGTCCGGCATTATTAACACCTAATTTTGCTTCATCTGAAAGCAAAGAACTAACATAAATATCATTACCAAATGATCCGTTTGCAAAAGTGACGGGAACAGCAGCGAGATTTGAAACTGTACCATATCGTGTATATGCTCCATAAACGCCCAGTTGTATGTCATTAATTGTCAAATACGCATTTACCTCGCTAAATGTATCTGTTGGTTGCAGATTAAGCTCTTTTTTACAACTGCTAAACACTATAAATGCGGCAAGAAGTAAAATAATATAATTTTTTTGTTTCATATTTATTAGTAGTTTATAAGTATTAGAAAGTAATATCAATTCCAACTGTGATACCTCTTTGATTTGGAAATTCACTTAAGTTTATATGTACTCCACCTGCTTCAGGATCCAATCCCCTCCATTTTGTCCAAAGTAATAAGTTGGTTCCTTGTATATAGAACCTGGCATTAGAA
>JANOPU010000252.1:0-6156 GCA_031422055.1 Ferruginibacter sp. | reverse complement strand
ATTTCAGGAGGGTGTATTAAAAACAAATAAATTCGACAGATTATCAACAACAGTTAACCTCTCTCCAAAATTCCTGAAAGACCATTTATCAGTGAATGTGAATTTTAAATACAGTAATACAAAAAACAGATTTGCTGATGAGGGAGCCGTTGGTGCGGCTGTTTCTTTTGACCCAACTCAATATGTACGTAATAATAATCCTAAAACAGGCGGATATTATGAGTGGATGCAGGCAGATGGCAATCCCATTGATCTTGCTACCCGTAATCCATTGGCTTTACTTGACCAACGGGATAACACTTCCTTAGTAAACCGAGTTACCAGTAATGTACAACTTGATTATAAACTTCATTTTTTTCCGGACCTCCATTTACAGGCAAACTTTGGAATGGATAATGCTGACGGAAGAGGAAATGATATCATTTCGCAATTTTCTGCAACCAATTATAGAACTAAAGGAAGAGTGACTCATTATGAGCAAAAAACAAGGAACTATTTAGCAGACCTTTCTTTGTACTATGAAAAGAATTTTGGCAAGTATAGCAAAATTGATGTGCTTGTTGGACACAGCTATTTAGATGTTTTCACAAACGTGAAAAATTTTGCTTCAACCGGACAAACCGGTATTGTAATACCTGAAACAATACCAACTTTTTTAACAGATAAACCTCAAAATAGATTAGAATCTTATATAGGCAGAATAAACCTGACCCTTGCAGATAAATATCTGTTAACAGCCTCAATTCGCAGGGATGCGAGTTCTAGATTCTCCAAAGACAACAGGGTTGGTTATTTCCCTGCAGTTGCAATTGCCTGGAAATTAAAAAATGAATTTTTCAGGAATAGCAATATTATTTCTGACCTAAAACTTCGCGTGAGTTATGGTATTACCGGACAACAATCTGGTATCGCAAATTATAGCTATTTACCTAACTATTCACAAGGTAGCAATACCGCACAATATCTTTTCGGCAGTACCTATTACAGTACTCTTCGCCCGGGTGCTTATGATAAAAACATCAAATGGGAATCCACTGCTACAACCAATTTTGGTTTGGATTTTGGATTTGTTAAAAACAGGATAACCGGTTCAGTGGAAGTTTATGAGAAAAAAACAGAAGACTTGTTAAGTGTTGTGCCAATTGCTCCCGGTTCAAATTTTGACATTCAATTACTTACCAATGTTGGTAATCTAACAAATAAAGGTGTTGAAGTTACCATAAATACTATACCGGTCAGGACCAAAAACTTAACGTGGGATTTAGGATTCAATGTAACTTACAACGAAACAATAATAACTAATCTTTTGAAGAACCAGGATCCTAATTTTAAAGGAATTGATGTTAGTGGCATCAGTGGTGGTACAGGTAATAACATTGGAAAATTTGCCGTTGGATATGCTCCTTTTGTATTTAATGTGTACAAACAGGTTTATGATCAGGCAACCGGAAAACCAATCGAAGGATTGTTTGAAGATTTAAACAGGGATGGTATTATTAACGAATCAGATCGTTATTTTTATAAAAAGCCTGCTGCTGATTTCTTGTACGGTTTGAACACACAGGTTTCTTACAAGAACTGGACCCTAAGTTTGGCAGGACACGGTATGGTGGGTAATTATTTATATAACAATTTCAATTCAAATAATGGTGTTTTAAGGGCACTAAAAAATCCGATAAATTTTATTTCCAATGTGTCAACAAATTACCTTGAAACGACGTTTAACAATAATCAGTATCTATCAGATTACTACATTGAGAATGCATCCTTTTTCAGGCTTGATAATATTAACCTGGGTTTAAATTGTGGCGATAAGTTGTTAAAGAAGACTACCCTTAGATTAACAGCCAGCATTCAAAATGTTTTTGTCATTACAAAATACTCTGGTGCTGATCCTGAAAATGCAAATTCATCAGGCGTTGACAACAATATTTATCCACGTCCGAGAATTTATACTATCGGAGCAAATCTTGACTTCTAATTCATAAATTAAATGTATATGAAAAATAAAATCATGAATAAAATAATCATTACATGCCTCCTGGGATTTACCCTTGCATCATGTGCAAAAAAACTAGACCTTTCTCCTCAAAATGACCTGACCCCGGAAAAAACTTATTCTACGGCTGCTGGTTATAAAAGTGTGTTGGCCAAAATTTATGGAACATTGGCTGTTGCTGGAAATACAGGCCCTGCTGGTCAACCGGATATTGGTGGTGGCCTTGATGAAGGTTCGCAGATCTCATTCATAAGAATGTTCTTTAATTGCCAGGAATTACCAACGGATGAAGCAATTGTTGCATGGAATGACCAGACCATCAAAGATTTTCATGATATGAAATGGGGAAGTGAAGATCCATTTTTAAAAGGAATCTATGCGAGGCCAATTTATAATATAACCCTCATTAATGAATACCTGCGTGAATCAACGGATGCTAAATTAGCAGAACGTGGTATTGTGGGTACCCAAGCAACTGATATCAAAAATTCAAATGCAGAAGCAAGATTTTTAAGGGCATTCAATTACTGGGTTATGATGGACCTTTTTGGCAAATCAACATTTATTACTGAAGCAAATCTTGTAGGTACAGATCTACCAGGCGAAATAAGCAGGTCTGCATTATATGATTACATAGTTAGCGAATTAAAAGCCATTGAAACTACATTGGCTCCTGCAAAAACAATTGAATACGGTCGTGTTGACCAGGCTGCAGCATGGGCTTTATTGGCTCGGGTTTACCTGAATTCAAAAACATATAATGGAACAGAAAATTATGCAGATGCTTTAATTTATGCAAAAAAAGTAATTGATGCAGGCTATTCTTTGCATTCAAATTATAGAGAGTTATTTATGGCCGATAATGAAAAACGCAAAGATGAATTCATTTTCGCTGTTAATTGTGATGGATTGCGTACTCAGGCATTTGGCAATACAACTTTCTTTGTTCATTGTGCTGCAGGAGATGATCACAACGAATATGGCGTTAATGCAGGATGGTTCGGCTACAGGTCTACCAAGGGTCTGGCTGATAAGTTTACTGACCTGAGTGGAAACACTGATACCAGGGCAATGTTTACTACTACTAGTTTCGGAACCAGCGCTGCACAAATAGCCATCAGTGATATCGGCAATTTTAGCAACGGTTTACACGTAAAAAAATATAGAAACATCCGTTCAGATGGCGGACCAACATCAGATGTTCAAAGAATATTTTCTGATGTTGATTTTCCGGTTTTCCGTTTATCAGAAATGTACCTGATCTATGCTGAAGCTGCTTTACGAACCAGTTCAAACCTTGGGGATGCACTGACTTATATTAATAATATCAGGACTAGAGCTTATGGCAACACCGGAGGAAATATAACTGCCGGTCAACTGAATTTAGATTTCATCATAGACGAAAGGGCCAGAGAATTATATTGGGAAGGTCATCGTCGTACTGATTTGATACGTTATGACTTGCTTACAACCGGTACATATTTATGGCCGTGGAAGGGTGGTGTACCTAACGGAACTTCTGTTGACGAAAAATATAACATTTTCCCTATCCCTTCTACAAACAGAAACTCTAATCCTAATTTATCGCAAAACACAGGATATTAATATCAAACAATAAATATTTACATTATGAAAAAAGTATTAAAACAAATATTCTTCTTATCCTTACTGGTTACGTTGTTTGTTTCCTGTGAAAAGGATGAGAATAAAAATCTTTTCCTGGGTGGTACTGCTCCTACGTTTTCGGCATCTGTAACGGGCCCTTTAGTACTTACTATTGCAAACAGGAATAACCCTGCCATTACTTTTAACTGGACCAATCCTGATTACCAGTTTACAACCGGCATTAGCTCACTTGATGTAACCTATACGTTAGAGATAGATTCAACAGGATCAAATTTCACTAACCCACAAAAAGGACAAACTGTATATTCAAAAGTACTTTCAACCAATTTAACTGTAGGTGAATTGAATTCAAAATTATTGGCAGCCGGATTTTTGGAAGATATGCCCCATGAAATTGAGTTCAGGATAAAAGCGAACCTGATAAATAATAGTGCAATCATTTATTCGAATGTTATTAAAATGACCATTACCCCCTTCCTGGATGTATTATATCCGGTACCTGCCAACCTTTATATTACAGGCAGTGCTACGCCTGCGAGCTGGCAGTGTGGTTGCGGAGAACCTGAGTTATTATCTCAAAAATTTACTAAAATAAATGCATTTACTTTTAAATTGAGTGTTGCATTATCTGCCAACAATTCGTATTTATTATTACCGGTTTACGGCAGCTGGTCTGCTAAATATGGCTTTACCGGAGGTAATAACAGCAATAATGTTTATGCAGATGATTTCAAACCAAACGGAGGTGATCTGAAATCTCCACCGGTTTCCGGTATATACAATATAACAGTCAATTTTAAAACAGGGAAATTTACAGTAACCCAATAATATTCAAAAAATTAGTAATTAAAAAAATATTGAATTATGAAAAATATTTTAAAACTTTTTATGGCAGTTGCAGCAATTGTTTTCTATTCTGCCTGCAATAAAGTAGAAGACTTGCCTTTTTATGGCAACGGTAATGCTGTTGTATTAAGCAGTTCGGTTTCTACGATCGCTGCGGCAGTAGCTGATTCAAATAATAACGTAGTAACATTTTCCTGGACAAACCCAAAGTATGCACAGGATTCATCTCTGTACAAATTTGTTATTGAAATAGATTCAACCGGCAGGAATTTTGCTAAAGAAGCTACTAAAACAGTAACCGGAACATTTTCGGCCTCAATGACTGCAAAAGAATTGAATAATATTTTATTAGGGTTTGGGTTTGTGTCAAATAATGCATATGTTGTTGATGTTCGTGTAACATCTTCTTACGGAAACAACAATGAATTGTATAAATCTAATACTATTGCATTAAATGTTACTCCATACAAAATTCCGCCTAAAGTTGCTTTACCAACCGGTGGAAAATTATGGGCAAACGGTGGTGCCTTACCCTGGAGCTGGAACGGAGCACCTCCGGTACCTGAATCAGAATTTTACCGGATAGATAATGAAACCTGGGGTGGTGTTTTTAGTTTATCTAACGACAATCAATTCCTTGTTTTGAGCCAAAATGGTGGTACTAATCCTTATGACCAAAAATATGCAGTTCCGGATAACACAGTACCAACTATTACCAGTGGTGGCACTTTTGGTTTTTATCCGCCCGGTGCAGGTGGCGATAATTTTAAATCTCCTGCAAGTGGTGGTGGATGGTATAAAATGATCATGAGTTTTCAAACCGGAACATTTACCATCAATTCATTTGGATCAAATGCTATGGCACAAGAACTTTATATTCTTGGAGACGGAACTACCGGCGGATGGAACAATGCTCCTCCTGCAGCCCAAAAATTTGCAAGGCTGAACAATTGCGAATATGAATTAACGATTCCATTTGTACCTGGTAAATATTATAAGTTCATTTCTGCATTTGGTAACTGGCAACCTCAGTTTGGAGGAAATTCACCAACTGGCGGAACATTAGGAGCTAATTATGGCGGTGGAAGCGATCCGGATGCAATACCTACACCTACTTTGGCAGGCAATTATAAAATAACAGTCAACTTCTTATTGAATACATACACTGTTGTTAAATTATAATAAAGTAAAAAATAATAAAAAAGTCCCGAAAATTTCGGGACTTTTTTATTACCCGGATTTTTAATTATTTAACAGCAATCAGACAATTAATTTAAACCCATTGTCACAAGTATCAGAAAGAATTAAACATCATTATAATAATGCAACTACATTAATAACCTGAGTTCGGGATAAGATATTTTATAAGTTGTTAGTTACTAATAGCTTGTTGTTCTCTACTTTTTTTCTTGACAAAAAAAGTAGCAAAAAACTCAAGGCAGGAACCCCGCCCGAACGTGCCGTTCGGTACGGGCGGGGATTACAGCCCGTTCCTGCCATATAGCTTTAATCAGCTTTTGTACTACTGTATATTCAGCATTAGGTCTTTACTCTTAAATTCATAACATTCCAATTAATAGAAATCAATTTTCTCTTCGTTTCTTATCCCGAACTCAGGTTATTAAAGAGTTTAAATTTAAAATGCTGAGTCTACTTTGTACAGTTGTTGAACATAGCTGCTTCCC
>JANOPU010000251.1:0-4362 GCA_031422055.1 Ferruginibacter sp. | reverse complement strand
TTCTAATTCATTGATTTTTAGCATCTTCTTTTCCTTGATGAAAAGAAGCAAAAATCAAGGGCTGCGGAAAAAAGAGCTAAAAATTAAAAGCCTGGCTAAAATGAAATAAGTCACAACAGTTGAATATGACCAAGCAATTGTGCGACTTACCGGCTAAAAACATTTCCAAACTTCAGTAACAACTATTTCATTTCTTAGCGCCAATCTTTTAATTTTCTTAACGCAATTTTTTCCGAGGCCCACACTTCAAATCTCCTTTCAGGTTAGGAATCTATGGTCTCATTCATTCTACTGTTATTTTACCCGGTTTGGAGTTTTTACTACTGTATACTTAACAAAAAAGAGTTGCAAAAAAGTCAAGGCAGAAACCCTGCCAGAACGTACCGTTCGGTAAGGGCGGGGATTACACCCTCCCGAAAAAATCGGGACAGGCTGTTCCTGCCATGTAGCTTTAATCAACTTTTGCCCTACAGTAGCTTCAGCATTTGCTCTTTACGCTTAAATTCAGAATACTTCAATTAATAGAAACCAATTTTTGCTTTATTAATTATCCCCAACTCAAGTTAATAAAAAGACCCCCGATCTTTTTTTCATTGATATCCTTTCTATGTAATTCTTAAACAATAAAATTCCATCCATGAATATCTTCTGCAAGGCCTGTACGAATTTGTTCAAGTCTGTCTTTTAATTGATACATGATCTCTTTGCCGTGATATACCGGCAAATTGTGATCAGTTCCATTTATACAGATCGTTTTTATAGGTGCTACAACAGCAGCTGTGCCTGCTCCAAATGCCTCTGTAATAGTACCTGATAGAAATGCCTTTTCGAGTTCTTTGACAGAAATGGGCCTTTCCGCATATTCGATCCCCATATCTGTTGCAAGCGTCAGCAATGAATCTCTGGTAACACCATCCAGAATTGAATCTGATAATGGCGCTGTTACCAATACCTTGTCTATTACGAACATTACATTCATCATGCCCGACTCTTCAATAAATTCATGATCCCTGCTGTCTGTCCATAAAACCTGCTCATACCCTTCATGCCTTGCATTCCTTGTGGGATAATAAGCTGCCCCATAATTTCCGCCGCATTTGGCAAATCCTGTTCCTCCCTTTGCAGCCCTGATATATTCCGTTTCTACTTTAACTTTTATAGGATCTACATATAATGCAGGTACCGGTCCTGTGAATACAATATACCGGTATTCATCAGAGATCTTAACACCAAACCTCGCTTCACTAGCAATCATGAAAGGGCGTATATACAAAGCATGCCCTGCTTTGGCAGGCACCCAGGCTTTATCTAATTCAATTAGCTTCAGTAAACCATCAGTAAATATATCTTTCGGAATAACTGCCATGCACATCCTTTCCAGTGAACGTACAAACCGATCATAATGTCTGTCGATCCTGAAAATATTAACCCTGTCATCGGCCATGCGAAAGGCTTTCATACCTTCAAATACCGTTTGACCATAATGCAAAGCTAAGGTAGAAGGGCTGAGCGTAAGGTCAGCATAGGGCTTAATATGTGGCGATAACCATTCTCCATGAAAAAAATCACATACGATCATGTGATCGGATACATATTTTCCAAATTCAAGATGTGAAAAATCCACTTCCTGTATTCTGGAATGGCTTGTCATTTCTACAGGAATTTCTGTTAAAAGCTCCATATGTTTTGTTTTATTATTTCAGTTTAGCTTTTATGATGATCTATCTATAATAAATGGCTCATCATTTATTTGAAAAACAAAATTTGACATTTTTTTTTGAAAAAAACAGATTCAGATTTATTATTTTTGGGTAGATCAGATAAAAAATAAGCTATTAGCTAACAGATATTAGCTAGTGTAAGATTCACATAAATAAAAAAGGGTATGCGCAATAAATCAAATTTTAACGGCGAAGATCATCTTTACCTGCAGGTAGCTGAGGGATTGGAAAAAATGATTGCAGATGAAGTACTGCATATAGGAGATAAACTTCCATCAGTGCGAATGCTTAGTGAAGATTATGGCATCAGTATGGGAACAGCTTTTCAAGCCTATTATCACCTCGAAGGCAGGGGATTGATTGAATCAAGGCCCAAGTCGGGTTATTATGTACGTTTTAATTACCGGCGTTTCCCTGAGCTACCCGATATGGTGGAACCGGAACAATTAACCCATGACGTTAGTATTAAGGAAATGATCGACTCCATCTATACAGATATTGCTGCAAAGGATGTTTTAAATCTCGCCCTTGCCGTTCCCGATGCCTCTCTTCTTCCTTCTGCAAAATTGAATAAATCTGTGGTTTATGCCTTACGCAATACCAAAGACCATTGTGTGAATTATGAACATACACAAGGCAATATTGAGCTAAGGCAGCAAATTGCAAAACTTGCTTTCAATTGGGGTGGCAAAGTAAAACCGAATGAAGTAATCGTTACTTCCGGCTGCCTGGAAGCGATCATGATGTGTTTAAAGGCTGTTACTGTTTACGGAGATACCATTGCTGTTGAAAGCCCTACCTATTTTGGAATCAACCAGGCAATAGAAAGCCTAGGTTTGAAAGTTGTGGAGATCACAACAAACCCGGTAACAGGAATTGATCTTGCCTACCTGGAAAAAGCCATTAAAAAATTTCAAATAAAAGCCTGTGTATTTGTACCCAGTTTCAACAACCCCTTAGGTAGTTGTATGCCTGATGAAAATAAGAAAAAACTGGTTGAAATCATCGCAAAACAGAATATTCCACTTATTGAAGATGATATATACGGCGATCTGTATTTTGGAAAAAACCGTCCAAAAACCTGCAAATACTATGATACAAAAGGGTTGGTGATGTATTGTTCTTCATTATCAAAATCCCTTTCACCCGGTTACCGTATCGGGTGGACGATACCGGGAAAATTCTTTGAACAGGTAAAACAAATGAAACGAATTCAGAATATCAGCAGCCCTACCCTAACTCAGGCTGCCATGGCACATTTTTTAAAGAACGGACGCTATGAATTTCATTTAAAGAATTTACGTAAAGCCCTCCATACACAAAGCCTTCGGTATGTTCAGGCCATCATTAAATATTTCCCGGCTGATACCAAAGTTTCCAGGCCGCATGGCGGATTCATTTTATGGCTTGAATTAAACAAAAAAATTAATGCATTTAAATTACGTACAGAAGCTATGAAACATCAGGTATCAATAGTGCCGGGTAAAATATTCTCTGCTGGCAACAATTATTCAAATTGTATCCGCATCAGTTTTGGGAAGCCCTGGAGTAAGGAAGTAGAAGAAGGCCTGATGCTATTAGGTAAATTGATAAAAACAATGATCCATTGAATATGATATGCAATTATACAAATGAATGACCTCGTAACAAGTTACGAGGTATCTAAAAGCAAATTGCCACAGACCTATCTGCCGATAGGTCTGTGGCAATAAATATTTCATTCATCTCCGGCAAAGTTCTGATGAATTCTTTTGATCAAAAAAAAGCTAATTATAAAAAAACGTTCCGGTATCCCGAAACGCTTTTTCCAAAATTACAATTCTACCAACTTATTGTTTTGCATCTTCATTCTCAGCTCCCTTTGTACCACCTCTGTGTGTAGCTTTTATGGAGGAAAACTTTATCTTTAACCCTGCTATTTTTAAATTATCACTTGATGCAAGATCTTTTTCAATGGTATTTTTCCTGGTATCTAATGCTTCATAAAGCACTTTGATCTCATCCCAATCTTCTCTTGAATATTTATTCCTGTTATCTTGTACAGCATTCACGAAATTACTGTACACATTCAGGGCATTATCAGCAGTTACAAAACCAAATTGCATATCTGTTCCTACTTTTCCTTCGCCGAATAAATTATTTCTGAGTACCTGCCTGTAATCAGGTTTTGCTGCTTCCATTTTTGCTGCATCTTCCTTTTCTTTAAGTTTAGTTTCATACGTTGTTTTTAAAGCAGCATACTTTGCTTTACTTTCATCTGCTTTCGCTTTGTCTGCAGCTTCCAATGATGCAATTGTTTTTTCTGCCCTCATTGCTCTTTCCTGATAACCATTATCGATGGTAGTCCAATTCTCTACTGTGTAAACAGGAGGCAGGCTTTCAACTGAATCAACATACTGTGTTAAACTAACTGCATCTTGTTTTGCAGTATCCTTTCCGGCATCTGTACAAGCTGTAAAACCAGTCATTACCAAAAGGGCTGTAATCATCAAATTTGTCTTTCTCATTTTTTTGTTTTTTAATTTTAACCGCAAGTCAACATCCATGCTATGTCTTCCCGGATTGTTTATTGTAATTTGTAAATTAATTGCATGGTGTGATAAATTATTTTCATTGCAAAAGTATTTTGTATAACTATTAC
>JANOPU010000250.1:0-6559 GCA_031422055.1 Ferruginibacter sp. | reverse complement strand
TTTACGGAATTCTATACATAGGTCATCCAAATTTGCAACGGATTTTAAATATAGATGAAATGGATTATTTTCCTATGAGAAAAGAATATCCCTTAGAAGATGCAACAAGAGAAGATAAAATAGACGCATTATTTGGAAGATAATATTGAGAAAAGTATGGAAGAAAATACAATTATAATTCCGAGAGACACCAATGATGCTTTAGCTCTCAATCTTCCTTTGGTGGAAGAAAAAAATTATTCAATTTTAAATTTAGGCCCAACCCATCCAGCAACCCACGGAATTTTTCAAAATATTCTAACAATGGATGGTGAAAAAATAGTTTCATCAGAACAAACTGTTGGCTATATACATAGAGCATTTGAAAAAATTGCAGAAAGAAGGCCATTATACCAGATCACTCCGCTTACAGACAGGCTTAATTATTGTTCTTCCCCTCTAAATAATATGGGTTGGCATCTTACCTGTGAAAAGTTACTCAAGGTTCAGACACCTAAACGAGTTGATTATCTCAGGATCATTATTATGGAACTTGCCCGTATCTCTGATCACCTGATCTGTAATTCCATAGTTGGGGTTGACACAGGTGCTTACACAGGTTTTTTATATGTCATGCAATTCCGTGAATTGATCTATGAAATTTACGAAGAGGTATGCGGCTCCCGTCTTACTACGAATATCGGCCGTATTGGTGGCTTTGAAAGAAACTTTACCAACACTGCTTTTGAAAAATTAGAAAAATTTCTGCATCCTAAAACAGGTTATCCGGCTCAACTAAAAGAATTTGAAAATCTATTTAACCGTAACCGTATATTTATGGACCGTACGATCGGTTGCGGCGCTATAAGTGCAGAAAGTGCTTTAAATTACGGTTTTACAGGCCCTAACTTAAGAGCATCAGGTGTTGATTATGATGTAAGGGTTCATGAACCTTATAGCAGTTACCAGGATTTTAATTTTACTATTCCTGTTGGCACCACCGGTGATTGTTATGATCGTTTTCTTGTGCGTAACGATGAAATGTGGCAGAGTTTAAGCATCATAAGTCAGGCATATAAAAAAGTACAGGAATTTAAAGGAGCAGAAGCAGAGGTATATCATGCTGATGTACCAGCCTATTATCTTCCGGACAAAAAAGATGTATATACTAAAATGGAAGCGCTCATATATCACTTTAAGATCATCATGGGAGAAACAAATATTCCTGCCGGAGAAGTGTATCATGCTATTGAGGCTGCTAATGGCGAATTAGGATTTTATCTCATTAGCGACGGAGGAAGAACGCCTTACAGGCTTCATTTCCGCAGGCCATGTTTTATATATTATCAGGCATATACAGAACTGATCAAAGGAGGTATGTTAAGTGATGCTGTGATAACAATGAGTAGTTTGAATTTGATTGCTGGCGAATTAGATGCGTAAGTAAATAATGAATATTAAATAATAAATATTAAATGAAAGAGTGCCGGAACAGGTTTACATTTTACATTCGATATTTTACATTTTACATTTGATATGATTGAATTTTCAAAAGAGAAGTTAGAAAAGGTTAACGAAATAATTTCCCGTTACCCTACCGGCAAACAAAAAAGTGCTTTACTACCGGTATTGCATATTGCACAAGATACATTTGGCGGATGGCTCGATGTTCCTGTGATGGATTATGTTGCCACTTTATTAAACATAGAGCCAATTGAAGTATATGAAGTGGCCAGTTTTTATAGTATGTATAATTTAAAACCTGTTGGAAAATATTTGTTTGAGGTATGTCAGACCGGGCCTTGCATGGTAAATGGCAGTGATCATATTATAGATTATATCAAACAAAAACTAAACATAAAAACCGGGGAAACAACTTCAGATGGTATGTTTACTTTAAAAACAGTAGAGTGTCTTGGTGCTTGTGGTTATGCACCCATGATGCAGTTGGGAAAAAATTACCGCGAACATCTTACAAAAGAAAAAGTAGATGCGATCATTGACGAATGCAGGAATAATGCAATTTTGAATAACTAATTATGTATGCCTAAAATTTATGAATATTTAGGACTGATATTTTTCTTTTACGCCAATGAACATATACCAATTCATGTGCATGTTGCGAAAGCAGAACGGGAAAGTAAAATAGAATTGGTTTTTGAAAATGGAAAACTTATCGGGTTGGAGGTAAGGAAAGTAAAAGGAAGAAAACCTCTTGATGAAAATGAATTAAAAGACGCTTTAAAATTTATTAAAAAATATTACAAAGGGATAGTAAGTAAGTGGTCTGATTTTTTTGTTTATGGTACAAAGGTGAAGTAATAACAAAAAAAATATAGTATGAAAACAATAGCTGTTAAAGAAGCAAAATATATAGGCGGGTTAAAACTGGAAGTTTTGTTTAATGATAGTAAGAAAAATGTTATTGACTTTTCTGTTTTCTTTGAAACACATAGCCATATTCAGTTTAATAAATATAAAGAACCAAAAAATTTTAAAAAATTTTCTATCGAAAACGGAAACATTGTTTGGGGAAAGGATTGGGATATGATATTTCCTGTTTATGATTTATATAAAGGGAAAATAAATTAAAATATCATGGAAGCAATCGTCCCATATTTGAATTTCAATAGTATTGCCGCAGAAGTATTGGCTTTTTACAGTAAGGTTTTGAATGCTGTTGTGTTGTTTCAGCAAACTTTTCGAGAATCTTCGTTTGAATGCTTACAGATAAATTTGGGTTTCACTGGATTTTCAATCACGATATTAAAAAAGATGAAGTTAAATAATAAATGAAGAAATTATTATTAGATAAGGTACAGATCCCCGGCATTCGTTCTTTCGAAGTGTATCGCCGTGAAGGTGGATACCGGAGTGTAGAAAAGGCTATTAAAATGGCTCCTGCTGATATTGTGGAAGAAGTAAAGAAAAGTGGTTTGCGGGGCCGAGGTGGAGCAGGATTTCCAACTGGTATGAAATGGAGCTTTCTTGCAAAACCTGAAGGGGTAGCCCGTTACCTGGTTTGTAATGCTGATGAAAGTGAACCGGGAACCTTTAAAGACAGGTATTTGATGGAATTTATTCCGCATATTCTTATAGAAGGAATGATCGTTTCAGCTTATGCGTTAGGTAGTAATGTAAGTTATATTTATATCAGAGGAGAGTATGCATGGATAGCTGATATTTTAGAATATGCTATCGGAGAAGCCAGGCAAAATAGATTTCTCGGAAAAAATATTTTAGGATCCGGTTTTGATGCAGAGATTTATGTTCATCGTGGTGCCGGTGCCTATATTTGCGGTGAGGAAACAGCTTTATTGGAAAGCCTGGAAGGTAAACGTGGCAACCCAAGGATCAAACCACCTTTTCCTGCTATTAAAGGATTGTGGGATTGCCCTACTGTTGTAAATAATGTGGAGACATTGGCCGCAGTTGTTCCTATTGTTAATGAAGGCGGAGAAGCATTTTCAAAAATTGGTATTGGAAAAAGTACAGGTACTAAACTGATCAGTGCTTGCGGTAATATTAATAAGCCGGGTATTTTTGAAATTGATATGAATATTTCTGTTGAAGAATTTATATACAGTAATGAATATTGTGGCGGAATACCCAATGGTAAAAGACTGAAAGCTTGCATACCGGGCGGTTCTTCTGTTCCCATTTTGCCAGCCAATCTTTTATTGACAACTGCAAAAGGCGAAAAAAGATTAATGAGTTATGAAAGCCTTTCAGACGGAGGGTTTGTATCAGGCAGCATGATGGGATCAGGGGGTTTTATAGTTTTGGATGAAGATCAATGTATAGTAAAAAATACTTACACTCTTGCCAGGTTTTATCGTCACGAAAGCTGTGGTCAATGTTCTCCATGCAGGGAAGGTACCGGATGGATGGAAAAAATATTAAAAAACATCGATGAAGGAAGAGGCGAGATCAGTGATATAGATCTGCTTTGGGATATTCAACGCAAGATCGAAGGAAATACGATCTGCCCGTTGGGTGATGCAGCAGCATGGCCGGTAGCTGCGGCTATCAGGCATTTTAGGGATGAATTTGAATGGCATATACTGAATCCTGAAAAGTGTTTGACAGAGAATTATGGATTGAGGCATTATGCAGATCCGATTCATGTGCCTGTGCCGGCATAGATTTTTTCACGCAAGGATCGCGAAGGGGCAAAGACGCAAAGGATTGTGTATGACTGAAAATGAAATATCGAAGTTTGTTTTTGATTTGTGCGTATCTATTCATAGAAAGTATGGGCCAGGATTATTTGAGAGTGTTTATGAAGAAGTTATTTGTTATGAGTTAAATAAATCAGGAATCAAATTTACTCGTCAGCAGGGTATTCCTTTGGTTCATGAAGAAATTAAAATGGAAATTGGGTTTAGGGCTGATATCATTATTGAAAATAAAGTCATAGTCGAAATAAAATCAATTGAAGCACTGGCTGAAATTCATTACAAACAAGTGTTGACTTATTTAAAACTAACAGATATCAAATTAGGGATGCTTATAAATTTTAATGTTCCATTAATTAAAGATGGGATTCATAGAATAGTAAATAAATTATAAAACTTTGCGCCTTTGCCTCTTTGCGGGCTTTGCGTGAAACAAAAAAATATGGCTGACGAAATAAAAAAAGAACCACCATCAACTTTTAAAGTTACAATCGATAATATAACTATTGATGTGACTCCTGGCACAACCATATTAAACGCTGCCCGTACGATCGGCGGCGAGGTAGCACCTCCTGCCATGTGTTATTACAGCAAGCTGCAGGGAAGTGGTGGTAAATGCCGCACCTGCCTGGTAGAAGTTGCTGCCGGATCTACAGCAGATCCAAGACCAATGCCCAAGCTGGTTGCCAGTTGCCGCACTACTGTAATGGATGGAATGATCGTAAAAAATATTACCAGCGAAAAAGTTACAGATGCCCGTAACGGCGTGGTAGAATTTTTATTGATCAATCACCCGTTGGATTGCCCCATTTGCGATCAGGCTGGTGAATGCCATTTGCAGGATCTTGGATATGAACACGGCAAAGAAGGTACCCGTTATAAATTTGCACGCCGAACCTTTGTCAGAGAAGATATTGGTCCATATATTCAGTTGCACATGACAAGATGTATCCTTTGTTACCGTTGTACTTATGTGGCAGATCAAATTACGAATAAGAGAGTACACGGAATTGTAGATCGTGGGGATCATGCAGCCATATCTACTTATATATCAAAAGCAATTGACAATGATTTTAGCGGAAACATGATAGATGTTTGCCCTGTAGGAGCACTTACTGATAAAACTTTCAGGTTCAAAAATCGTGTCTGGTTTACCAAGCCGGTAGATGCGCATCGTATTTGCGAAAATCCGGAATGTTGTGGCAAAGCTACTTTGTGGATGAGAGGTAATGAAGTATACAGGGTTACTGCACGCAAAGACGAATGGGGTGAAGTTCAAAGCTTTAATGATAAGCCGGGATGGATCTGTAATACCTGCCGATTCGAGAAAAAGAATACAAGCGATTGGAATATTGAAGGGCTTACTACGATCAGCAGACACTCTGTTATAGGTGCTAATAAATATAATGTGTTAGAAATGCCTGATGAAACAATACGAAAAGTCATGCATGGGCTTGAGCCGAAATTATTGATGAATATTCATAACGTGAGTGAAGTTAATAATCCGAATATTCATTTAAGTGAGATCGAAAGACCGGCAAATTCAGATGATTTTAAAGATTCCGGAAAGCATATCATTGGAGCTGGTGAAAGCAGGCAGTTTGGATTAAATCCTTATGCAAGTGAAGAACAAACAAATAAAGTAGACTAAATATTTTAAATGAATTTATGTTTTTAGTAATCGACTTTGCATTGATAATTGAAAAACTGGTTTTGATCATTGTTGTTGTTATGGCATCACTTGTTATTGCCATGTACACAACATTTGCTGAACGTAAAGTAGCTGCTGTTCTGCAAGACAGGCGCGGGCCTAACAGAGCCGGGCCATTTGGTCTGTTACAACCACTTGCAGATGGGTTAAAACTATTTTTCAAAGAGGAGATCATACCGAATTTCTCTTCTAAATTTTTATTCATACTCGGCCCGGGCCTTGCTATGTTAACAGCTATTATGACAAGTGCTGTCATTCCATGGGGTAATAAATTAGAATTATTCGGACGTGATATTTCTTTACAGATCGCCGATATTAATATTGGAATACTATATGTTTTTGGTGTTGTGAGTCTGGGAGTATATGGAATTATGATCGGGGCTTGGGCAAGTAACAATAAATTTTCATTAATGGGAGGTTTACGTGCAGCTTCCCAGATCATTAGTTATGAACTGGCCATGGGCATTTCCCTCATTGCATTGTTGATGGTAACAGGTACCCTTAGCCTGAAAGAAATGGTTATTCAGCAACAAAATGGATATTGGAATATTGTGTATCAGCCACTTGGTTTTTTGATATTTTTAATTTGTGCATTTGCAGAATGTAACCGTGCCCCATTTGATTTGTCTGAAGCAGAAAGTGAACTGATTGGTGGTTATCATACAGAGTACTCATCCATGAAATTGGGCTT
>JANOPU010000249.1:0-2863 GCA_031422055.1 Ferruginibacter sp. | reverse complement strand
ACTCTTCGATACTTCGCTGGGCAAACATAATGATATAGCAAAACTGACACATTATGGCTCTTATGTATATATTTACTCTCAGCCCAAAGATATACTCAAAGGCGAAGCAGAGCTTCGCGGAACTAACCCCAAGAGATTAGATTTTATTGAAACAACCCCATCCCTGTTTTTAAGAGAAACGTTTCCTTTAACAATAACTGAATTGGCGCCATATTCAATTTGTGCTTCAGATATTCCGCCCATTACATTGTCGCTGAGTATAACCCAGTTATTCGTTCTGCTTGTTGCCGTTCCAAATTCTATTTTAATACCCTTTTCAGGCAATAACAATAAAACCGGTAAAAGAAGAGATAAAATTTTCATCTTATTTTTTAGTTCTAACAATCATGGAAGGATATTGTTTAATAGAATCAGCTTTTTAAATGATATTCCGTAGTTAAAATTGACATATAAAATCTGGGTACTATTTTCGATCAAACCATGTAGCATAATATACTGTATCATTAAGCTTTATAACGCTCAAATCTTCCTCGTTATAATAAACACGTACTTCTCCTCCATGTGTTAAATATTTACCAGCCGGTGGAAGCTCATGAATCCATAAACCATGTTCCTTTGAAAATTATTCTATGTATTGAGCCTGTTCTTTTTTGATGATTGCGTTACTTTCGAATTTTTCTTTAACCGTTGTACTTGTAGAAAAGTGTCCACTTAAGAGATTGCGGATTGTCGTGCAATGATCAAGTTTCCCTTTGAGGATAATTCCTTTAGTGATATTTTCAATTTGAATTCGGTTATCCTCCGTTATCATTTGATCAAATTTAAATAAAAAAACAGTTTATGCATGTGAGAGAAAGATTAACAACTGGCGCAAGTATTCCCGCATATAATCTAAATATTTTTCCGGGATGTTGACGAGACCACTTCTCGAAATGCTTCGGGATAAATGATGCCTTTTAAGTTTACCAATCAACCTGTACCGATTATTTCGGTATTATTTCGGTATAAATTCAGGAAGACCTGCAAGCTTGTAGTGACATAAGTGGCCCTGCGGAACACTTGCGCCAGAATGGGGAGAAAACCAACTTACCGTTAGACAAATGATAACTTCCATTATTTTTTATTCTTTCTTTTTGTCTCTTAAGTAACAAACTTCTAACTTATTGATTTATATATTCTTCTTTTCCTTGATGAAAAGAAGCAAAAATCAAGGGCTTCGGAAAAAAAAGCTAAAAATTTAAAGCCTGGCTAAAATGAAATAAGTTACAGCAGTTGAATTTAACCAGGCTGTTGTGCGACTTACTCGCTAAGAATATTTCCAAACTTCAGTAACATCAATTTCATTTTTTAACGCCAGTTTTTAAATTTTCTTGACGCATTTTTTCCGAGGCCCATACTTCAAAACCTTATACTGATTAAGAAGCGATGGGTTCATGCCCACTCCTGTTACTTACGACGGTTTGGAGTTTTTACTACTGTACACTTGACACAAAAAGAAACAAAAAAGTCAAGAACAAACGATATACAACCCGTTTGTTCGGCAACAATCTCCGGCTTTAGTGCAAAGTAAACTCAACATTAAAAGATCAAATCGGTATAACATCTATGCTAAACCGTAACAATTGGCGCAAGTGTTCCCACACACAATCTAAATATTTTTACTGGATGTTGACGGGATCACTTCCCAAAATGCTTCGGGATAAATGTTGCCTTTTAAGTTTACCATTCTTCCCGAATTTATCGGGGCAGGCTCTGCGGAACAATTGCGCCAGAAGGGAGGAAGAAGGCCGACAACGGCGGAAAAATAATACCATCTTGATTTACTAAGTAGTCCAAAGGACTATGTGGAAATCTTAGATGGTATTATACCGACCTAAAGTTGCTTTGGACTAAATACTGTTTATATTCGGTATAAGCCAACCACGGAAGCAGGTTTGTATTCAACAGATCATCAACAACCGGGGCTGCCCGGTTTTTTCCTTTGGAGCACGGTGAACACAAGGAAAAACTTCACTTCCAGGATGATCAATCGCCAACCTCCATAAGTTACCCAGACCTAAGCTCACAGGGCGTGCGGCAGGTTTAGCCTGGTAGTGCAGATCAAAGAATTGCTCAGATAAAAATGATTCAAAACCTTCGGCTGCACCATGATATAGTTTTTTAAGTTCATCACGTATTTCGGGCAAAAGCACTTTTTGTGTTGCTTGTGCATTTGGCAAAATTTCACTCGGCTCGCCATAGTAAGTGCATAAAAATGTATCGGTTGGTACAGGAGAGCGATCTACATGAAAAGAATAAACATCCGTTGGAAAAAACGGGCAGGCATCATCTCTCTCATAGCACCTGATCAGGTTAAGGGTTGGAGATGCACCATGTGCTTTCAACAGGTTTAAATCATTTAAAAGGATTTCACGGGCAATCTGCCCCTGCTCACTCAACTGAAGTTCACAAAGTTCCTCCTGGTCAAGTACCTCCATATTTTCTTTTAGCGAAACCTTGTTTACGATCTCAACAAAATCACCCGTCAATTTACGGGTCCAGCAAATTGCATTGATTGCTCCATGAAATGGCGTGGAAACAAGATCCTGAAAATTTTCTACGCATTGAATTTGATACTCAGCTTTAGATAAATTGATCATAATGGTTTACAAAAGTATAAAATCATTGGACGAAAGTAGTAATCCCTAGACTGGCGCAAGTGTTCCCGCATATAATCTACATATTTCCGGGATGTTGACGGAACCACTTCCCGAAATGCTTGCGCAAGATGGGGCGAACACTTGCGCAAGAAGGGGCAGGCATTAATCATAATGAAAGCGACATTGAATAATATAACATTTTTGATCTACCCCTTTTTTTCCAT
>JANOPU010000248.1:0-2992 GCA_031422055.1 Ferruginibacter sp. | reverse complement strand
GTCTGATCAATAACGCATCATGTTTTTTCAACAGGTTTGCGAATTGAAAACTGTGTTGAATAAAAACACTTATAGAAAAATTATTGATCTTTATTTTTGTTGTATCAATGAATACCCTTCTTGCACCAAATAAAACAGTATCTATCTTTTTATACTCAGTATTTTTTCCACTCGAGTACCCCAGTGAAATACCGGGTTCTAACCACGGTTTTTTTAAATTAAATGTTCCAAAAAGATCATTTTGTATGGGTGATGAAGCAGTAGCCAAATCATTTCGCCTGAAAAACCGGGTAAAACTTACTACAGCAAAAAAATATTTACTTTTAGTATATGCATATGAAGGAGTCAAACTGAATTGATAAAAAGCAGTCTTGCCCTTATAGGATGTTAAAAAAGCTGCTGCGGCAATTGACATGCCACTTTTATGCAGATATGTTACACCGGGAGTAAATACCAGTTTACTTTCCAATTGTGTTGCACCGATACGCTTATTCTTTATGCTGAAATAATTGTTCCCCAAAACTGCATTTACCTGGAAATAACTTTTAGGAGTTATCGATTTTTTGAGCATATTAAAAAATTCATCATTTTCAAACATGGAATCCAATGTGGCCTTTTCTGCTTTTGTAAAAGTTCTTTGTTGGGCAAAACTACCCTGTATGATCAATAAGAAAAGCATGGAGAAAAACCCTTTAGCCATGAAGAATTAATTTAAAAACAGGTTTGATGATAAAAATTAAACACAGTTTAACCGGAAAAATATTTTTTTTCATGAATTATTACCTTCAGAAAGTGTAATCTATTTAAATAATGTCATTATTCAAATTTAAAGCCTTACATTTGCGCCGATTATTAGAAAACATGGAACTACATGACATGTTCAGTTGCTGTTGATAGCAGGTATTAAAATTCTCTTCCCCAATAAGATAATTTCTTTCCCAACGGCCAGAAGCATTACATGTGACCATCAAAAACAATTTTTTTGACCACATGTATTTTGCATAAAGCAATTTCATGGTCTTTATTTAAAAAACAGAACAATGAGTGCATTTAAAGCATTAGGCCTGAACGATCAACTTGTACAGGCTATTACAGATTTAGGTTTTACAGAACCAACTCCAATACAGGACCAGGCAATACCAATCTTGCTTTCGGGTACTACAGACTTTGTAGGTCTTGCGCAAACAGGAACAGGTAAAACTGCAGCTTTTGGGTTACCCCTGATACATTTAATTAACCCTGCAGATAGATTTCCGCAAGCATTGATCGTATGTCCAACCAGGGAACTTTGTTTGCAGATCACCAATGATTTACAGGATTTTAAAAAACATTCTAAAGGCGTAAACACGGAAGCTGTTTATGGCGGTGCGTCTATAACCATGCAGATCAGAAATCTCAGGCAGGGTGTTCAGATCGTAGTGGCTACACCCGGCAGACTTATAGATCTGATCGAAAGAAAAGCTATTGACCTTCAAAAAGTAAAATATGTTGTGTTAGATGAGGCGGATGAAATGCTTAACATGGGTTTCAGAGATGATATTGATTTCGTTTTAAAAAATACGATCAACCGACAAAGTATCTGGTTGTTTAGTGCTACCATGCCACCGGAAGTAAGAGCAATAGCTAAAAACTTCATGGAAAATCCTAAAGAGATCACCGTTGGTAAAAAGAACAGTGGTAATGTAAATATTGATCACCAGTTTTTTGTTTCACCTGCACATTCCCGATATGAAACACTAAAACGATTAATTGATTTTAACCCCGGTATGTATGGTATCATTTTTACCAGAACGAAAGCTGATGCACAGGATATTGGAGAAAGATTATCCAAAGCAGGTTATGAAATCGAAGCCTTGCATGGTGATCTTACCCAGCAACAAAGAGACAGGGTAATGGGGCGTTTTCGCAGCAAAGCTTTACAATTGCTCATTGCTACCGATGTGGCTGCCCGTGGTATTGATGTGGATGGTATTACACATGTTATTAATTATGAATTACCAGATGATATAGAAGTATATACCCATAGAAGCGGCCGTACAGGCAGGGCTGGTAAAACCGGCATCTGTTTATCCATCTGTCACAGCAGGGAAACTTTTAAAATCAGAACGCTGGAAAAAATGGTAAATGCTCAGTTTCATAAACTGGATATTCCAAGCGGTAAAGATGTTTGCCGCAAACAATTTTTTGCATTTATGGATAAATTGATCAGCACAGATATTTCTCATGGTGATTATGAAACTTACTTACCGGACCTGATGAAAAAATTTGAAAATGTAAGTAAAGAAGAAGTATTGCAAAGAGTTGCAGCATTGGAATTTGATCACTTTTTAAAATATTACGAAAATGCGGAAGACCTGAATGCAAAAGATGCGGGCCGTAAAAGAGAAAGATTTGATGGTGTTGTAAGAGATGACAGTAGCCGTAAAGACCGCACCAGTTTCAACAGGAGAGATAATGGTTATACCAGGCTTTTTGTTAATCTCGGTACTAAGGATGGTTTTTACAAAGCAAGTTTTCTTCAATTTATTTTAGACGAAAGCAATCTGAAAAAAGAAGTATTGGGTAAAATTGATATGAGGGATATGAATAGTTGGATAGAAGTAGATAAAGCCGATGCAAGTAAAATGATCAGTGCAATTGATGGTAAACGTTATAACAACCGTACAGTACGTATGAATGAAGCCGATGGTGGTTTTAAAAGGCCAAATGATGAAGGTATAGGTTCAGGACGAAGTGACAGGTCTGAAGGAAGGAAAAGAACATATGCACCAAGAAAGTTTTAAATAAAAAGGTTAAGGTTAAGGCGGGAGTGTAAACTGAACTGTGTCATCGTTCTTCGCATCCCCCTTTTCTCAAACATAATACTTAATTGTTGCATAGTAAGACCCCAGTTTTGTAGAGGCATGGTCCATTTCTCCGATATCCGCACAGATGCAAGGTACACTAACTTCAGTAAGGCCATGTCATTAGTAAATGCACCTTTTGTTTTAGT
>JANOPU010000247.1:0-40492 GCA_031422055.1 Ferruginibacter sp. | reverse complement strand
ACTAAAACAAAAGGTGCATTTACTAATGACATGGCCTTACTGAAGTTAGTGTACCTTGCATCTGTGCGGATATCGGAGAAATGGACCATGCCTCTACAAAACTGGGGTCTTACTATGCAACAATTAAGTATTATGTTTGAGGGAAGGGTGCCAGGAATTTTCTAAAAAAATCCCCCTTTTCTCCCGGCCCATGGGCCGGGAGAAAAGGGGGATGCGAAGAACGATGACACAGTTCAGTTTACACTCCCTTAAGGTTTTTCGTACTATGGAAATTTTTAAATTAAATCGGTTTTAAAAAATCTATAAAATATTTTAGTTGCAACAATATAACATTCTGCATCTTCAAATCTTCAAATTACCAAATCTTCAAATCAGTATGCTAATTTCCCGATCCTTCCACCACCGCCGGCAAAAAATACAGCTTTTCCTTTCTTCGCTTTCCTGCATACATGATACCCATCTTTGCTGATCCATGTAAATGTTTTGCCCTCATCTGAACTGTAGTCAACACCATTCAATCCACAGCTTACCCAGTTTTTCTTATCAATATATTCAACACAACTTCTGTAACCATGTGGTGAAATTTCGGGAGTCATCCATGTTTTACCTGCATTGTGTGTAATAATACAATTTTTAAATACTGAATCCTTTGTATTAAAATCGCCACCTACAACCATAAATATTTTTTTATTTTTAACTGCAATAGAATTAGCACCGGTAGATTCTGTGCCTTGTAAAATGGGCATTTCAATTTTTTTATCTTTTATAAAAACACGTGACCTTTTTCCTCCGGTAATAAAAACCGCTTCCGCTTTATTCAGTTTTCTGATATTGGTTCCGCTGCTGGCAAAACAAGCTTCCCCACTATCAACAGCAGGCATATACGCTTCCGGTATGGCTTGCCAACTGTTAGCGGCATCAAAAGTTCTTGCTATGAACATTTTTCCGTTTATAGGGTCTCCGATAACAATACCTGATTGCTCATTCCAGAATTCCATTGCATCCAGAAACATACCCGGTGTTTTATCTTTAAAAACCAGTTTCCATGTTTCACCGGCATCAGTGGTTTTTAATATAATAGCTGGTGTATCAATTCCCATAATTATCGCAGTTTTTGAATCAAAGGCTTCTATATCCCTGAAATCAGTTCTTTCATATCCTTTTACACTCATCCATTTCCAGGTATTTCCGCTGTCAACCGACAAGCCAACCGAACCACCAGTTCCGCTTACCCAAACTGTTTTTTCATCAACCACGCTCAATCCACGCATAGAAATTTTTTTCCCACTGGTAAGCAATTGTACAGTTTGTGATTGTGAATATTGAAATAAAAAGCAAATGATAAAAGTAATAAGTATTTTTTTCATGATCATTGTTTATAAATTACACGAGTTTTTCTAAAAGCCGCTCTATATATTTCGTGTAAATAGTGTAATTAACTTTGTTTACTTTTGGAAAGATACTAAACAAAATTATTCCCAACAGCAGAACTGAAAGTATATGAGTGATCACTTTTTACAACTGGATAAGAGCCATACCAGTTTTCAGCAAATAAAAGATTTGTTAGAAAAAAATCAGCAGATTACTATAACAGCTGATGCTGTAAAAAGTGTACAGAAGTGCCGTGACTACCTCGATAAAAAAATAGCTGGTTCTGATGCATTATTTTATGGTATCAATACCGGTTTTGGGTTTTTACAAAATGTACAGATCGATAAAGCACAGCTTATTGAATTGCAAAGCAACCTTTTAAAATCACACGCATGTGGAATGGGAGAGGAAGTTCCTGTGGATATTGTAAGACTGATGATCGCTCTCAAAATAAAATCATTAAGCTATGGCCACTCCGGAGTACAAGTGGCTACTGTAATGAGGCTGATTGACATGCATAACAATGATACCCTTCCTGTGATATATACACAGGGCTCATTAGGAGCTTCCGGTGATCTTGCTCCGCTCAGTCATTTAAGTTTACCGTTGATAGGATTGGGTGAGGTTAATTTGAAAGGAACCAAAATGCCTGCAGCAGATGCTTTGAAACAATTAAACTGGAAACCATTATTCTTACAAAGCAAAGAAGGGCTGGCACTCATCAATGGAACACAGTTTATGAGTGCTTACGGTTTACATAACCTGGCACATTGCGAAAAATTAATGCAATGGGCAAATATTATTGCAGCAATCAGCCATGATGCGTTTGACTGCAGTATGGATCCATTGAATGAAAATATTCACAGGGTTAGGGCTCATGAAGGACAGGTAAATACAGCGAAAATTTTACGAACATTATTAAAAGACAGCCCGATTGCAAACCAAATCAAAAAACAGGTTCAGGACCCCTATTCTTTCCGGTGTATACCCCAGGTACATGGCGCAACTGCAGATACCATTGCATATGTACAAACTGTTTTTATAAAAGAGATCAATTCTGTAACGGATAATCCTAATATTTTTCCGGATGAAGACCTGATAGTAAGCGGTGGCAATTTTCACGGACAACCTTTGGCGTTAGCTCTTGATTTTTTATCCATAGCGATGGCTGAACTTGGTAGTATCAGCGAAAGAAGAACTTACCAGCTCATCAGCGGACAAAGAAACCTTCCGATGTTTCTTATCGGAGATCCCGGGCTTCATTCGGGCCTGATGATCCCTCAATATACTGCAGCAGGTATTGTTAGTGAGAATAAACAATTGTGTACACCTGCCAGTATAGATTCTATTTCCAGCAGCAATAACCAGGAAGACCATGTAAGCATGGGGGCCAATGCGGCCACCAAATGTAAACGGGTAATTGATAATGTAGAAAAAGTACTGGCAATAGAATTATTAACTGCTGTTCAGGCTATAGAATTCAAAAGGCCATTAAAAACATCCCCTTATCTGGAAGATATCATAATTGCTTTCCGGAAAAAGGTTTCATTCAATAATGCCGACAGGATCCTGCATTATGATATGAAGATAGCATTATCATTTATTCAGGATCACAAACTATGATATCACTACATGAATATAGCGGATTTTATTCTTCTACTTTATCTTGCTCAATCCTTCCAAACAGGATGTATCAGCGGGTTTGTTCAGTAATGCTTTGTTGAAAAGTATCCTGGCATCATTATTCTTACCCATGTTCAGGTATGTCCAGGCAAGCATATGGTTCCCGTCATAATCAAAAGGGTATAGGTTTACGATCTTTTCAAATAATTTCGCTGCAGCTTCATATTTTTTTCTGTTATATTGAATAACACCGGCCCAGTAATTGGCCGTATAATTTTGTACATCAACTTTTAAAATATCATCATATTGCTGCATTAATTTATCGAGGCTTTCAAGAGCAGACAAAGGTTTTACAAGTCCCAATTTTGCCTCAACAGAATAAGGTTTTTGCTTTACGGCAAGCTGATAAAAATTTTCCGATTGTGCGTAATTCTTATTTGAATAATGAAGCCAGCCAAGGCGGAGGTTTAGTTCATAACTATCCGCAACATATACTTTTGTAAGGGTTGCAATGGCTTCAGGATATTTTTTATTATACTCCTGTATATAACTATCCGCAAAAGCTTTTTGCAGTTCAGACTGTGATTGAGACTGTACAAAAAAAGCTGACAGCAGTATTACTGTTGTGATCATTGTTCTTTTTAAAATTTCCATGATAGACCTCCTGTGATTGAATGTTGATTAAATGTATTGATGGTTTTGTATAATTCGCGTTTTTCAAATGTATAACCTGCCTGTGCGATCAATTTTGTGCCAATAGCCACATAAAGCATTGCTCCGGCCTTGAAATTATTCTTATCAATGGCATTGTATAAGTAAAGAGCATCGTTTTCAAAAAGATTACTGAATGAACCCAATGTTGCATTGCCTTCCAGCCAGATATTCTTCAATAGCTTCAACCCGATAACCTGTTTATAATTAAACCCAGATGTATTGCCCCTTTTTCGATACATAGCAGTTGAAAAAGAATACAGATTTAAATTACCCAAAGGATAAAATCCCACCTGAAGGTTAAACTGTTGTTGCACACTGTCTAATAGCTTTGCAACGATCACGTCTGACTGAACATTAAAATAATTACTATGATACCGAATGCCTGCCATCCCCACGTGATTCTGAAAAGTTAAATTATTAAATGGAGTAAAGATGTAATGATATACTGTTTTTAATTGCAAACGGGGAGATAAATTAATGGTTAACCTGTTATAATATTCTTTTTGATTAATAGCAATGTTCCTGTTATTAACCACATTGAATAATGTACGTTCATTTATTGTCTGGTTAAAAATTGTACCTGATTGATCCATATAAATATTCCAGTTCCATCTGTTTTGCAGGTCCAAACGTGCATAAAATGAATTCCCCCTTGTGGTAAGATCTGTTGCTTTAAAACTAGATTCTATTCCAATACCGGTGAAAGCAATTGACTGAAGTTTTTCTTTTGCTCTCATATCTTTTGAAAAGTATCTGATATGGGTTCCTGCAAGTTCATGTTGATTCAGGTATTTAAGACATAACCAACTGTAATAATGTGCGGTCTCATTATATCTGTCCAGTTTGATCACTTTGGTATAATGCTTTAAAGCTCCGCTAAAATTATTTAATATAAAAGTCGCATAACCCAATCTTAGCCGCAGTAATAAAAAATCCTGTCCTTCGGCTATGGCTTCATTTCCATACTGTATTAATTCTTTCCAAGCAGCTTTTTCATAAAGTTCATAACTTTTAATATTCACTTCTTCAAAGGTAAATCTCTGTTGCGCATTGACAATAAGACCTTGAAGCAGGAATAAGAATATTAAAATTAATTTTCTGATTTGCATGAAACTTCTATGTTTTTATTTGGTAATTGAATATTAAATGACTGAATTGCACCGTTTTCAATAAAAATAGTTGTAGCAGATTTTTGTTTTGTATGCCAAAGTAATTGTTGCAATTGCCTGCTTTCAATGATTATATTTCCTCCGCTTAAAATATTTCCGTCTGATATAAGTTTACTTTCAAATTTTAATTTTATAAAAATGTAAAATGGTGCCAGCATATCCTGTATCCATCTCAAGGGATTGTAACCAAATACATTTAACGGATACGTATCAGTGACGGTCATGCTGATCTCTGAACTAAGTACTACTTTATACGCAGCCAGGTAAAATTGATAGAGGAGTGATTGCTTTGTTCCAAAATAATTAGTGAAATAGAAAACCGTTCCATTATTAATGAAATAAGCAAATGCATTGTGTTTTTTACAATACAGGTATGATTCATTGTATACACTTGTAACAACTTCCCATTCTTCCTGTTCAAAACCCAATGCATTTACTAACAGACAGAATCCGGGTTGAAAATTAAATGCTTGTTGTAATTGAGGATCACTTATTATATTACTTACAAAACTACCTTCCGTTGGCACCGAAAAATTATTCAGGGAAGAATGAATTTCTTCTCTTCTTTTGAAATAAGAAATAGGGTAGCTTATGGTTTTAGAACCGATATAAGGTGTAGACTGAACCTGAAAATGAAGATGTGGTTCTGGTGAACGGCCTGAATTTCCACATAAAGCAACTATTTCGCCTCTTTTTACATAAGCACCTTTGAATACTTTTGCTGAATGCTTTTTTAAATGTGAAAGTTTACTATACAACCCATCGGCATGTTTAATAATTATGGTATTGCCCCAGTTCTCTGTGGTATTATTTTTCCCGATCCCATTATCTGCAACATGATCTACAATTTCTTCTACTATACCATCACCCGGGCTCAGTACAGGTTTATTGTAACAATAAAACTGCTCAGGCAAATTGCCCGGATTGGAGTAAGTTTTCATTTCCTGGTCCAATATTACAAAATCAAGTGCTTTGCTCCATTCACCCTTATGGGTCATCGTTCCGTTATGGCCCTGGCTTACCATCCATTCTCCAAGAAAAGGCAATTGCAACTGGTAAAAATAATTGCTCATTAATCTTTCACGGCCATTTAAGTAACGGTAAAGGTTGATCTCAGGTGAAAAATACTGAACAGGTGTCAGCACCAGCTTTCCGGGTGATCTTCGTAATCGAAGACTGTAAAGAAATAAGATGACAACGATACAAAACGGCAGGGAAAAAACCGGCAAACCCCATGTTGAAGTGATCTTACCGAGCCCCATGACCAATAAATAAGATATCGGCACCATGATACTTGCCCAAATAAAAGAACGAAAGGAAGGTACAAGGTATAATCCACCCACTGCAAGGGATACCAGCATATAATTTGTACCAAGGTTATAATAATTGACCACAGCGCCACTACCCATTATATGCTGAAAAATAAATGCAACGGAATAACCGAGAACCATTAGTAAAAAAGCAATGCGGGAGAAAACAAGCAGGCCAATCGTCAGTACGATGCCTGCAACAATATTCACCTGGAAAATGATAGCGCTCATAGACCTGAAAAAACCTGCTAAATAATCCGGCAAAGGCCAGTTTTCAATGGTCTGAATGATGTCTAAGAGTGGTTTACCACCCGCAGCATAAACATCATTAAACCAGTAAATATGCCGTTGGGTTAGACCGATCGCACTGAATTCCTTTGAAGCCAACATAAGGATCCATGTACTGAAAATGAACGATAATGATAATGCGGGCAAACTGTTTTTGCCAAGCATAGCAGTGAAAGCCACACTCAGTAAAAGTGTAAAAATGATGCCGGTAAACAATAATAGAAAAAAAGCAGGTCCGGATTCATAATAAGTTCCTAAACCAAGTCCAACCAGCAATGCTGCATATGTGTATAAGCCATCTTTAATGTATTCATTGTTGAAGCCAAGAAGGTATGCGGCAACGAGACCTATGGCTACAGACAAAAAGCCGATCAGGCCGGAGAACGGATCAAAAAAGGAAACAAGTAGAATAATTACAGCAAATACCCTGTTCTTTGAAAAGAACAACATTCCATAACTGTTCAGTATAGATGCAATTGAAAATTGTAAAATCTGTATGCTTGCTTTCTTTTTCAGGTGAACAGGTTAAAGTGAGATATTCTTTAAATGCCCGGGCATTTTTTCCAGTTGTTCAATGTATTGAAGGGTTTCTGCTTCACGGATGAGATGCGCTGTCCCTTTTTCATCTATCATCACAACATTGGGGCGCATTTGTATAAATTGCATCCATTGAGTCATATTATATGCACCTACTTTATGCACCACTACATGATCGCCCCGGTTAAGGAGCGGCAGGTTGACGGTTTCCCTTACCACATCAATGTTCATACACAAAGGGCCATACAATACCATATCTTCCGTATGATGGGAAAAATCCTGTGCAGGGCTGATTTTATGTTCATACCAGAAAGAAGTGAACAACAGGTTTACACCAAAATCCATGATGGTAGCTCTTCTGCCATCACTGAGTCTTTTATTTGCCAAAACCGAACCCAATAAATATCCTGCATCATCTATCAGTACCCTACCGCTTTCAAGTATCAGCAAAGGCAGGTCTTCTGTTTTAAATCCGAAACCAAGTAATGTGGTGGTGATAGCTTCTGCAAATTCATCTACAGAAGGGATCGTATCACTACCGGGAAGGTAAGAACCCCGAAGGGTATTGGCGGAAGGAAATCCGCCGCCAAGATCAAGATATTGTATGGTTGTATCTAATTGTGTTTTACAATTCCAGGACAGGTCACACAATTTGCTCGCGGCAATTGAATAAGCATTTGTTGATAACATGAAAGTTCCCACATGGCAATGCAGACCGGTAAGCTGCATTTTTCCGGATGCAACAATTTTATTAATGGCACTCCATGCAGTGCCGTTTTCATAATTAAAACCAAACCTGTCCCACATAGGATAGATACCTGTATCCATATTAACCCTGATGGCTACCCGGGGTTTTTTATCCAGTTTATCGCACAGTTCGATCAATGAATACAATTCATCAAAATGGTCAATGTGAATCAGTGAATCATTATTAATAGCAAGTGTGAGTTCTTCCGTTGTCTTTTCGGGGCCATTGAAAATGATCTTAGGGCCGGGAACGCCGTTGCCAAGTGCTTTCCTGTATTCAAAACCGCTAACAACTTCTGCCCAGCTTCCTTCCTGGTGAAAAACATTGCAAACTGCATTGATATAATTTGTTTTATAACTCCATGCAAACTGAACTTTTGGATACCTTGTTTTAAATGCCCTGACAGCATGTTGATAGTTGCGTCGCATTTGTCTTTCGCTGATCACAAATAGGGGAGATCCGAATTGTTCGATCAGGCTTTTCACAGGAACTCCATCAATATGTTTTACAGGTTCATATTCAGTACGTGTACCGAATTTATTCATAAGACCTGCATTCATTTTTTGTATTACAGGCCTTTCGTATCTTAATTTTTCCATGTGACTGTTTGTATAAATAAATTATTTAAAAATATCATTACTTCCGTGTATCAATCACAATTCACCCAAGGCACTGATCTGCTGGAACTCAGTAACATCGGTGATATGATCCCAGGCATAACGTATAAATATTTTACCAACAGTATAATTTTTGAATGGTAAAACATTTTCGCCCAGCGCCATTTTTACAAGTGATGCAGGTTGATTTTGCCCTGCCGCAGCCGATAAATAGATCCATGCAGGAAAACGGGGATTTACTTCCATGATATAAGGCTGGCCGGTAGCTGTTCGCATGATCTCCAGTTCAAAGCCGCCTTTCCATTTGGTTACTTCAATAAATTTACGAGCCAGGTCCAGAAGGCTTTCATCTTCCAGGGTAATACCAGCCCATGCTTTACCCTTATCAGTTATATATAATTTACGCATCGGAATGATACTGATTGCTTTGCCATTTCCATCGCCAAGTGCAGCAATATTTATCTCAGTTCCTTGAATGAATTGTTGCACAATGATTGGGTACCCCCATTTGGCTGAAAGTTTATAAAACGCTTTTTGAGCCTGCTCCAGTGTGTAGGCAATGATAGCATCATAAAACTTTCCTTTTACTACCAATGGATAACCCAATTCTTCTGCGCAGATATATAATTCATTGACAGAATAAATGATCTTGTCTCTTGGAACCAATAAACCATGCTTTTCGCCAAATTGAAAAAGATTCATTTTATCACGGGCCTCCAACTGTTCTAATGTAGGAAGGAAAGTCTCTATGCCCAATGACCTCAAAGAGGGAGAGAGTTTTATAAAATTATATAGTTCTGCATCAAAGTTGGGAATGAGTATCTGGATTTTTTCCTTTTCATGAATATATTTCAACCGGGTAAGCAAAGCTTCTGTACCACCGGAAGGATACGGTATCTGATAAGTTTTATCTACTACATCATGCATATAAATTCCGGGCTCCAGTGTTTCATATGAAAGCCCGATGATTCGAACCCTTCCTGGCAACCCTTCTCTTAAAGCCCTGATAACAGCTACACCGGGTCCGGGGCTGTCAATGGCATTTAATGCTGTAACGGCAATAACAAGCTGCTGATTACTTTCAGGCATACTTAAAAATTAAAATAAATTTATTAAATTAGATATCAAGCAGGTTGGACTCTTTTAGTTGTGCATTAAAGTCATCCCAGTCCTTTTCCAATATTCCAGGTTCGACATCATAACGATCCAAAATAATTTTTTTGATATCTGAAGGAGGGGTACCTTCTTTCAGGTGAGTTAATATTTCTGCTGCAATGGGATTGGCTGAAAAAGAATCGCCCGTTCCGGGGTTGAAAATAAAACCAGATTCACTGGTAGCAATGTTTTTTCTCAGATGCATAGTAAAATTTATGTTGTTAAGACTATATAAAAATGAATGCGTTTAATGTATTAGAAGTTTTTTTTTGAAAAATGCTTCGGAATATCCGGAAAAATTACCAGGGCCGTATTTTAACCCATATATAATCATCCATCAATATAGCATTCTTTAATACCGCTTTACGCCTTACACCCTCCAGGTAAAAACCATTTTTCTCCAAAACACGCATGGAAGACTTATTGTGTTCAAAGACTTCTGCATAAACCCTTACAATATCAAAATAGTAAAAAATATATTCTATCATCTGCTTTATGGCTTCTGTAGCAATGCCTAGTCCCCAAAAAGGCTCTCCCAACCAATAACCGATCTCTGCAGACATTACATATACATCGCTGTTCAGTATGATACCGACACCACCAACGGCTACTCCATCCAGATCAATGGCAAAATTCAGCACCGGCTCGGTACCAATATTTTTTTCCAGCCATGCTTTACCATGATCTTCAGCATATGGGTGCGGAAAATAATTGCGCAAGTTGTTCCATACATTGATATTATTGGCATAAAGCACAAGATTATCCAGGTCATCATTGGTCCATTGCCTGATAAGTACTGCCATTTTTTAAGAGAGATTTTAAAAAAAATATTTTAATTGAATGCAATAAATAAAATTAATTAAAACTCCCAGTTATAATTCAACAAGACTCCGAATAAACAAAATCCGTTGCTTCTGAAAAATAATTTCTTTTATTTAAAAATTCATATATATCAGACTTCCCACACATATCTAAATTTTCAAATCATTTTTTTACTAATAGCAACAACAGACTCCAACGCAAGTATAGACATGTTATCCAATGATGATTGGCGTTGATCTGCAGACATTCCTTCCTGTGTAGGAATAATGTCAGAAATTGTAAGGATTGTTGCAGCCATTTTACCCAGGTATTGCGCATTGGCGAAAAGAGCAAAAGCTTCCATTTCTACACAAATGCAGTCATTTTTTTTAGCAATAGGCGGGGTTCCCTTTTTGCTACGGTAAAACACATCACTTGAATGAATATTAGCATCAGTTACAGTCATATTAAGTATTTTGGCTGTTTCATTTATTGTATCATAAGCAAGACCCTGATGAACGAGATGATCAGCCTCTATGTCAAAAGCTTCCCTGGCATATGTTGATTCACTATATGCTTTATCGGTATTGATCACATCATACACTTTTGTTTTTACATCATAAGATCCTGCAGTTCCAATACGAATGATACATTCCACATCATAAGAAGTGTACAACTCAAAAGAATAAATACCAATTGAGGGGCATCCCATACCACTGGCACCGATGGTAACCCTTACACCTTTATAAGTTCCGGTATAATAATACGCATTACGGGTACTACTCACCAGTTTTGTATCCTGTAGCATATTATCTGCTATATGTTTGGCCCGAAGTGGGTCACCTGCCAGTAAAACGATCTTTGCAATTTCTTCCTTTTGTGCACTTATGTGAGCTGTCATTTGTTATGCTTTTTAGTGAAGATAAAATAATAATTGTTCTTAACCGAAATTAGGTAATTGCAACTTCTAAAGGATATTCAAAGACATTGAAGTTGTTACAATGATTAAAATACAAAGCCCGTCATTTTTAGTGAGCACTATTATCAAAATAAGTTTATTGTTTACTTTTTCGAAGTAAGCCATCATTGAAAATATCTTATTTCAAAATACAGTTAATTTTTTTTGCCTTTTATTATAATTCAAGTACGCTAAATAATACCATTAAATTACAAGCAATCCTTACAAACGAGATGCCCCAGGAAAATGCACGGTTAAATATGCCTGTTATTTATGTGCTAAATCGTATAAATTAAATTTGTTTGAAAATATTTTCCGGGCCGAAAGATTTTCCTTTTGGTGCCTTGTTGCAATAAGCAGAACTGTCTTTATTAATTTTTTGATGTATAGCTACTTCTAAAACAATACTCTAAATGATATTTAAAATACAGAAAATTGAGTTTTCGTAAATATTTTAAAAAATGAAAATAAACCAGCTAAGTTATTATTGCAGTATGCCAATTGATAATTTTCAGCGGTATAAACTAAAATTTATTCTCTACTTTGATTTAAAAAAAGGTTTTGCAATTATCTATGTTTCAATCAAACACACTAATCCCTGAAGTTGAAACAGCAACCTGAATAAAATTAGTAGAATCGGTGGCATAATTGAATTTTGTAATTTTTACCCATATCCTTATTCTTGAAAAAACTTCCTGTTTCCCTCATAGTAATACTATCTATCTAAACACTATCTTTATAAAAAACTCTTTCAATGTTAATTCGTTTAAGCTGCCTTTATATATTTTTATTTTTATTGATCAATACAACAAATGCTCAAAATAAAGGCATATTACCTCTCACTGGTATCCGGTATTTTAATGAAGGCATTTCATTAAAAAATGTTGAAGTCATTGTGGATGGTTCCATTCTGCTCAATAACAGGTTGCAGGTTAATAAGGAATTTGAAATCAGGTTACAATCGCCAACAGGTTTTTCGGAAGATAAATCCAAAATGATATTTGCTGCTGCTGAGTTGAATATTATGTCATTAAAAGGAGTGGTACTTTTTAAAACAACGAATGTTTTTAAAGACAAAGAAGCAATGGGGTTTTCTGCTTCTGCAATTAAAGAAGTAATTATTAAGGTACAAATAAAGCCCGAACAGATCAAAACTGATGCCGGTTGTTTAATCAATATTCGCTATTATGATCTTAAAAGTAAAAACCAGTTCAGACTGGAATTTCCTGTAACCATAGTAAAACCGGGAGAAAGATTACTGATTTCAAAATCCGTTCTAAATCAAAAAAATGTTGCTTATCATTCACAAACGATCGGGGTTAAACTGAAAACCATCCAGGTAACAGTTGATACATCGATAAGAGTTTCTCCTAAAATGGCATATACCAGCCTGGATATTTCCGGAATTGAAGGATCAAGTATTTCTGAAGTATTAACAGGCAAAGAAAGTTTTTGGGTTTATGACACAGATCTGAATGAGATAAAAATAACAGACAAGCAATTAAAGCAAGTAGGAGGTAGTATGGAGAATAATATGGTAAATTATCTTTCTAAAATTCCCTACAGGTTAAAAACAATGACCGGAAAATTATTTTTTGTCAGGTTTAGATGGGAGAGTTCAGATATGAGAAAGATCATAGATGTGGTGGTGATGAAATAATTTTATCAACCTTTATTTTTTGAATTTGAAAAATATGAAATACACAACAATGATACGATCTGCAATACTTGTAAAAATGATCTCTTTTTTAGTATTATTTGCTTCCTGCGGTAATACAGAAAATAATAAATTAATTATTGGCAAATGGTCTGGTACAGCATGGTTGGTAGATGGTAAGCCATCAGAATTGAATGCAGCAGGTACTCATTTTAATTTTAATGATAAAGGTGAATATACTTTTGAGTATAATGATATCAAAGAAAATGGAACGTATAAAGTAGAAAATGATATGTTATTCACAACAGCTTCGGGGCAAAAAGAGATGATGGTAAAAATTACCCGGATATCAAAAGACAGTCTTGTGTTTGATATGAGTCGCGAAGGACAACCGGAAACATTGATATTATTGAGAAAATAAATCCTGATAATACTAAAATCCAAAATTTATCCTTAACAGATTTAAGTTATTTACAATTGGTTTACAATAACAAACCAATAAATATTGGCTTTAAGATACTTAACCATGGCCTAAATGTTGAAAATCTGTTTACAATTGAGTTATGGATTTAGTCAACTCCATATTGATTGTTTTTACCTTTACCCCAAGCCAATGGGTAACCATGGTTTATTTGATTCCTAACCCTTATTTATTTTATATAAGATAATGTATTAAACAATCCTTTTATTCATACAAATAATAATAGGAAAAAGTTTTTGTCAAAAAAAAATCAACACCGATGTTACCTAAAAAAATTTTCATTCTATTCCTTCTTTTTTGCAGTTCATATACAAATGCGCAGAACATAAAAAGTCAGGTAACTTTTAGGATGCTTAAAACAGCTACTTCATTATTTGAAGCACAACAGTTTGAAGCTGCGGAAGAGTATTTTAAAAAAGGGCTTGAAAGGGCAAAAGCAACTTCAGATTTCTATTGCCAGGCATTTGCCCATGAAGGGTTGGGTAATTTATATTCCAAAACTGATCAACCAGAAAGTGCTATAACGTCATATAAACTGGCCATCAATTTATACAATAACCAGGGACTTACTGTAATCGCAAGTATTGTAGAGAGTTTATTAAAAAGTGTACAGGGTATTGGCGAATTATATGCCGGTGTAGAGGTAGGGGCAAAAGGAATTAAATTAAGTGTCATTGAAGTAAAACTCAGCAAGGAAAGAGAATATGATTACTCTTTAAAGGCAGATACAGCTATCAATACTGATGCTGCATCATTATCTTATCAAAGCGAAAAAGAAACAAGTGATGCAATCAGTCTTCTTTTAAACATTATTAAGAACCGCTATCAGGTTCCGGCAAAAAAGATTCATATCGTTATCAGCAGTGGCTTAAAACAGGAACTTGATAAGTATAATAAGGTAGATTATTTTGCAAATGTCATCCGGCCTAAAAACATTGATCCGGAAATTAAAATAACTTATGTAACTCCTGCACAAGAAGCAGAACTAAACTTTATGGGTATTGTACCACAAAAATACAGGTTTAATACCGACCAGTTGGATATTGGAAGTGGTAATACCAAAGGAGGGTATTTTAATTCAAATAAGATCTTTGTACCGGTTACATTTCCATTAGGAACAAAATCTTTTCAAAGACTGGTAGAAGGAAAAACTCAGGGAGACCTGAATGAATTTTTAAAAACTGCAGAAAAGATATTGAGTGATAGTATAGCCAGATTAATGGTATATGAATTTGCAAATAAAAAGGAATTCAAATCAAGGGATATCGTTTATTTATCAGGGGGAATCGTTTGGGCAATTGCTTCGCTCATGCATCCTCAAAGTATCAATAATAATTTTGTTGAAATAACCAGCCGGGATATCACTGAATTCCGAAAACTTATTTTTACAAATTATGATGAAGTAACGAGTCCGGATATTACTTTAATATCAAATGCAGAAGATGCACGTGCATCATTACGGAATATTAACCGCGTTTTAAAAACATATGATCAGAAAGCCTTACTGGCCGGAGCAATTTTATTGGATGAATTGATACAACAGGTTAACACAACCAACCCTACAAAGAAATTTGTTTATCCAAAATATGCCTATGTTGGTTGGATTAGCGGGTACATTATTAAAAAAGTTACTCAACAGTATTTAGGATTAGTTAACTAATGTGACTTGTTTAAAAAATAATGTAAAATTTGATTACAGATTTTAAGATTCGCAACATCTAAATTACCAAGGCTTTATATTCATTGTTCATATAAACAAATAATTGGTTACTTTCATGTAACACTAAATATCCTTTAAAAGCCAACCCAAATTAAATTAAAGGATACTTTATTGTATGAAAAAATCAATATTTTTTGCGCTCATTATCTCTTTTATTGCAGTTCCAACTCAAACTACAACTGCACAATATGATTACTCTGAAGATCTTTATTATGACCACCCATTTACTTATGAAATGGGAGCTTCGATTGCAATCATGAATTGTTTTACAGATCTTGGAGGCAATAAGGTAACTGGGCAAAAAAATTTTATTGACTTTAACCTGAGTAATTCCGAATTCTCTGGAAGTGTTTTTTTTAGTGTGAATTATAGAAATGCTATAGCATTAAGATTAGAAGGTACTTTAGGAAATGTATCTGCCAGTGACAACACTTCGAAAAATGTAAAACCAACCACGAATGGACGGTATGAACGTAATCTCAGTTTCAAAAGCTCAATTACTGAAGTAATGCTTGCTTTTGAAATTCATCCATTATTTTTTAAAAAATATAAAGAAGGCAAAAAAATTCCCAGGTTTTCTCCTTACCTCGTTGGAGGAATTGGTTTTTTCTCCTTTAACCCGAAGGCATTGTTAAATGGTAAGTGGATCGAATTAAAACCTTTAAGTACCGAAGGGCAGGGTTTTATAGAATATCCGGATAAAAAGCCATATAAATTAAACCAATTCAATTTCCCATTAGGGGCAGGATTAAAATATAAACTCACTCCCTTATACACTATAAGCATTGAATGTGTTTCAAGAATTCTTAACACAGATTATCTCGATGATGTAAGTACTGAATATATTGATCAGAGTGTATTTGCTAATTATCTGGCAGGGCAAAATCTTACAAATGCATTATTACTAAATGACCGTCAAAAGGAAATAAATCCTGCACATGTAACAAATCCGGGATGGCAAAGGGGAAATTCTTCCAGCAATGATTCGTATTTTACATTAAATTTAAAAATGTCCTTCGTTTTTTAAAATAACGAATCATTTATTTCCGTCTTTAATAACGTATCATTTTTGCTGAAATCCATATTTGGAAAACTAAACACGATACCTGTAATTTTATCCAGTTCTCTGTCCAGTCCAATATTTCCATTCATTTTTTTTGCATAAGCCTGAGCTTGTTGAAGGTCGTTGTTATCTGAATCATTATTGATACCACAGGAGCTTTTAAAGTGAATAAATATAATATCATCATACTCCTTAGCAGAAATACGGATACAACTGCTTTCAGCATTGTTCACTACACAATAAAGCAGCCTGCTTAAAACAGTTGCCAGCATATTTTTATCGGCAATGATATTTAGATCAGCCGGCACATCGTTTAATATAAAACTATTGGTACGCAGCACTGATGGCAAAGCATTGGAAATAATCAGTTTAACAAGTTGATTAATTGTCTTTGGATTTGATGTAATTGCTGGTTCTGTATGTGTTTTCATACTTATTTTTATTTAGCTTATTCAGTTGTGGTGTGTTTATAAATTATCATAAACGGTTTTTATTTTAATTTGTTATTCGAAACAGATATAAATTATATTTGACAGATGCCATCACCCGTAATTTGCATAGGCGCTACCCTGGTAGATGAATTGTATATCTGCAATGAAAAAACTGTGGCAGCTACTTCGAATCCGGCTACTTTAAAAAGATATGCTGGTGGTGTTGCCAGGAATATTGCACATCAGCTTTCACTGCTTGGCATTCCGGTTCAGTTAATAACTGTTTTGGGAAATGACCCTGATGGCAACTGGCTCAGGGATGAATGCAACAAAAACAGGATAGGAACTGATGTAATGCTACAGGTTGACGATAATACCGGTAAATATTCGTCCATTTTGAACCAGGACGGATCTTTATATGTTGCAGCCTGTACTGACCTTTGTGATCAATACCTTACCCCGGATTTTCTGAAACAGGAAGAGCATTTTCTATCAAAAGCAAAACTAATCATTGCAGAAACAAACCTTTCTAAGATTACTTTACAATGGATCGTTACATTTTGTAATAAAATGAATATTCCCCTGATCATTGAACCAGTTTCAGTTTTAAAAGCAAAAAAAATTGCTTCTTTGGATCTGAGCGGAATTTTTATGATTACCCCCAATGAAGCAGAATTACCTTCGCTTTGCAATCATACTTATAAAAATTCAAAGGAAGCAATTAATGAATTACTTCAAAGAGGCGTAAAAAATATTTGGTTGAGGAAAGGGGCGGAGGGTTCAGAAATTATTAATACAGAAAAAAGCCTGGGATTACTTGCTCCGGTTATCAGTGTAAAAGACAGTACTGGTGCAGGTGATGCAGCACTGGCAGGGTGGGTAGCCGCTTATTGTATGGGAATGAACGAATCAGATTGTCTGTATGCCGGCCATGCATTGGCTTTAGAAGTATTGCAGGTGAATGGTTCCATTGTAACTACTATTACAAAAGAAAAATTATTACTCGCAATAAAAAAATACTATCCTTATGAAAAATAATTTCCTTTTTATTGATCCTGAAGTATCATCAGCAATTTTAGAAAATAAACCGGTGGTTGCATTGGAGTCAACCATTATCTCTCACGGAATGCCCTGGCCGAAGAATGTTGAAACAGCGTTATCCGTTGAAGATGCCGTTAGAAAAGAAGGTGCGGTTCCTGCAACGATTGCTATTAAAAATGGGAAATGTTTTGTAGGATTATCAAAAAATGAACTTGAATTCTTTGGCAAAGAAAAAAATGTATGGAAAGTAAGCCTGCGTGATATGCCCTATGTTATCAGCAAAAAATTACCTGGCGCAACTACAGTAGCCGCCACCATGCGTATTGCATCTATGGCCGGTATCAGGGTATTTGCAACAGGTGGTATTGGCGGAGTTCACCGGGGAGCATCTGCAACCATGGATATATCGGCAGACCTGACAGAGATGGCAGAAACGAATGTTGCGGTTATTTCTGCAGGTGTTAAATCAATATTGGATATTGGTTTAACATTAGAATACCTGGAAACAAAAGGTATCCCCGTTGTAACGTTTGGACAGGATGAATTTCCGAGCTTTTATTCAAGAAAGAGCGGGTTTCATTCTCCGTTAAGAATGGATACAGCCGGCGATATTGCAGAAATGCTCAAAGTAAAATGGACCATGGGCTTGAATGGATCTGTTCTGATTGCAAACCCGGTTCCAGCCGAACAGGAAGTAGAGCCTGCTATCATTGAAGCACATATTAAAATGGCATTGGCTGAAGCAGATAATAAACAGATAACCGGAAAAGAAGTAACCCCTTTTATACTGAAATTCATTGCAGAACATTCACATGGCGAAAGCCTGGAATCCAATATTGCTTTGATACATAACAATGCACGCCTTGCAGCAAGGATCGCCTTAGCTATGGAGTAAATATTAACTTATGAAACAGACAGAACACAACAAACAAATTGCTTTAGCCTGGATCAGTGCTTTTAATGAACATGATCTAAAAAAATTACTAGATCTCTATGCTGAAGCTGCCATTCATTACAGCCCAAAGTTAAAATTAAAACAACCCGAAACTGAGGGCTGGATTATGGGCAAACCTGCCCTGGAAAAATGGTGGGGCAAGGCATTTGAAATTATCCCAACTTTACATTATCAATTACAAAACCTTATCGTTAATGACGATCAGATACTAATGGAATACCTCCGAACTGCTGCAGGCGACCCGGATATGATGGTTGCCGAGATTTTAGAGATAGAGAACAACCTGATCGTAAAATCAAGGGTGTACCACGGATAATACCATTCAGAACTATTAAATACTTCAAGAGATCTATATCCTCTATTTAGGTTCCTTTCCCTCACGATTTAATATTCATTAAAAAAATAAAATATTAAATAACAATAATAACATAAAGATTACGTTATTACTTGTAACCTATTAAACCCCAAACCAATGAAAACACGTCTACTACAGGCAACAATGTATTTTTGTGCCATTTTCTTCCTCCATTCATGTGCAACAAGTTCAATTTCTCAATCGCAACTTAAAACCGAAATTGAAAATTCAAAAGAAACGAGTGCTACTTGCTTTGTACAGATGAACGATGGTACAATTAAAAATTACAATTCCTTAAAATTAGTGACTTCAGCTTTTTCAACACCGTATTTGTTGGCAGACGGAAAAACAAGGATCAAGGCAAAACAAATAACGGCATACCAGAATAAAGATCATTATGCCATATCTCAAAAAATATTTGGTTGCGGGCGTATCAGCCATGTAGCCACAGAAACCCTTCCGGGATTTGCAGTAAGAACTGTAAAAGGAAAGATTAATGTTTACCGTAAGAAATATTACAACGGCCAGGTAGCCATTGATGAATACTTTATTCAGAAAGGGGATAAAGGTAAACTAATGGTTTACTCTCAAGAACTAATTAATGAATTGGTTAAAGATAATTCCGAAGCATTTAAGTTCTTTAACAACAGAAGATCATGGGGCAGTTCTTCAGAAAGACTGCTTGGTACTGCTCATCTGTACAATAATGGACAGTTGATAACCAAAAACTAAAACCAAAACCAGCTACACAGCAAAAAAGCGGCCTGTAATATTACGAGCCGCTTTTTATATTTATACCAAAAAATAACAATCATTTTTTACCTTTGTATTGCAATCATATTATTTTAATTACAATTTATAGATCATGCCCGGATATGAATTTTTTGGAAATGAGGAACGCAAAGAAGTGAATGATGTTTTAGAAACAGGTATATTAATGCGCTATGGCTTTGACGGTCCGCGTAAAGATATCTGGAAAGCAAAAGAACTGGAAGAAGCAATTTGTAATAGATTTGGAACCAAACATGCAATGCTGGTTAGCAGCGGTACTGCCGCATTAACTGCTGCTATGAGTGCATTGGGTATCGGATATGGCGATGAAGTAATACTACCCAGTTTTACCTTTGTTGCCAGTTTTGAAGCAGTGCTCAGTGTAGGTGCCGTTCCTGTTTTTGTTGATATTGATGACACGCTTACCTTGGATCCTGCTGCAGTTCGTAACGCAATTACGCCAAAAACAAAGTGTATCATGCCTGTTCATATGTGTGGAAGTATGGCTGATCTGGATGCGCTTCAATCTATTTGCAAAGAACATAATTTGATCTTATTGGAAGACGCCTGCCAGAGCATTGGAGGCACTTATAAAGGGAAAAAATTAGGTACCATTGGTGATGCCGGTACTTTCAGTTTTGATTTTGTAAAAACGATGACTTGTGCAGAAGCTGGTGTTGTAATGACCAACAGGGAAGATGTTTACACCGGTAGCGATGGATACAGTGATCACGGCCATGATCATAAGGGATCAGACAGGGGAGCAGATCTTCATCCCTTTATTGGTTACAATTTCAGGTTAAGTGAATTACATGCAGCAGTTGGTCTGGCACAGATCAGAAAACTAGATACATTTTTATCCGTTCAGAAAAATAATCATGCTGCATTAAAAAATATTTTATCTCAAATTCCGGAGATAACCTTTCGCAGAATTCCGGATGAAGCAGGGGATAGCTGTTCATTCGTAAATTGGTTTCTTCCTACGGAGGAAGCGACCAAAGCAGTTGTATCTGTAATGAAAGAAAAGGGAATATTAGCCGGTAATTTTTACTGGTTTGATAACAATTGGCATTATATCCGTAAATGGGATCACCTGAAAAATGCAGTTACCTTAAATGCCTTACATCCCGACCTTAAAGCTGCCGTGATGCATCATGCCACAAAAGATTTTTCTGCAAGTGATGCCATCATGAGCCGTTGTATTTCCACTGCAGTCAGTTTATTATGGACGCCCGAACAAATTCAGAAAAAAGGAGAGCAGATGGTCGGAGTGATCAGAAATGTGTTGAGCAAAGAAATTGAAAAGGTATAAGTGTACCTGTAAAGATTCGTAAAAATATTGTTGGTGTAAATGACATTTAGAACGATTTGAAAAATGTTACTTTAATAACCGCATACGATATGCATTGATTGCAGTGTCTCCTAATTTTCGTATTAGACGATAATTGACTATTATTCCAACAGGAGCACCAATAATTGGAATAAGTTGAGCCATTTTTGCAAGATCAATATAATCTCTATATTCTTGTTGAAAATTTCGCCAATCAAACCGTTCGATATCATCAGGAAGCATTTTACTATAATCTTCCCAATTCTCCATTTTAAGATAAATTTCTTTCCGATGTGAGTGGCTTGAAAATGCTAACTCAAAAATATGGAGGATATAAACTCTCTCTTTATAATCCGTAACATCATAGCTGTATAAAGCAGCAATATCAAACAATAGCTTTATTTTTATCCCAATCAGAATGGGAAAATCAACCAAACCCAGCAACAGACCACCAGCCCCTGTTATTCCTCCTTCTAACGCGGCTGTATTTCTGTAAATCTTTATTCTCTCTTCAATCGCAGTTTCACGTACTTCTAAAGATTTACCAAGCAAAGGTTTTGATGTGCTGTACTTTGCTCCAAATAAAACAGCACGTATCATCTGCTTGATAGCACTTGTTATCGTTGTATGTACTTTTTCCGGTATCCAGGTATTAATTTTTGTCTGAAGCCTTTTTGCTAATTTATTTACTATAGATGGACGGCGAATCATCTTTTTTTGCCAAATCAATAATTTAGCAAAGGCGTCTTTTTGATATTTGTCCATTAAAAATATTTAGCGAAAAACAAAGTTACTTAACTATGAATAACAAAGAGGTGCTAACAAAGCATTGGCAAAATCACTGCGGGACGATGTAAATTCAGCAGTTTATGGCTATTGATCATCATTGATCGGTTGAACAGATAACTAAATGGATTTTGTATTTATAATTAAATTTAAAAATTGTATCAGTATTCAATCGTACAAAACAAAAAGTAACCTAACTGACCGAAATCCATAGTGGTTTGCTTCAAGCTTCAGCGAATTTGTAAAATTGAAACTAACTGAATGATTCATTTTATATTTGCTAATAAAAGAAAACCACATTTTACTGTAAAAAGCGCATAACAGAAACAAAAATAAAAATTGAAAAAAATGAAAAATTACATGTTTATAGCACAAATAATCGTAGCAGCATCAGTTGCCTATGTTTGGATTTTTCGATATAATGTAATAATCAAAGAATTTAAAGAATTCGGTCTAAATGATTTAACCCGAACCTTTGTAGGAGCATCTAAAATTTCGCTTGCCACCTTATTGATCGTGGGTATTTGGTATCCATTATTAATTCCTATTCCATCTATTCTTATGGGATTATTTATGTTAGCAGCTCAATATTTCCATTTCAAAATAAAAAATCCATTCATTAAACATTTGCCATCTTTATTTTTCCTGATTTTATGTGTTTTCATATCATTAGTTTCATTCAATATTATTAAACTTTGAACACCTTATTTATTTCCTGTGTTTTAATATCAAGTTTCTCTTTTCTAGCCTATTCAATTTCCTATTTTATTTCACCACATATGAAAAGTGAATTTAAAAGATTCAAAATTGAGAAATTAGGTCTTTTGACAATTATTCTGGAAATTATGGGTGCTATCGGACTACTGGCAGGTTTATTTCTTAAACCTATTTTACTAATATCATCCGGCGGACTTGCCACATTAATGTTGCTTGGCTTAGTGTTTAGAATTAAGTCGAAAGATAGTCTCTGGGTTTCTTTACCGGCCATATTTTACATGGGTTTAAATGCATTAATATTTTATTTTGGAATTAATAATTGAAAGAATTAAATAACTTTGCAACATGGCGTAATTATTACGAACGCATAACAAAAGTATTTTCACAATTGGGTACTGTCGATAGTACATTCACCATCAATGTATGTCCAAGCTTTAGATCCGGCAAGCAAAATTTTACCGTTTATTAAGTTCAAAATATCCCTCTTTGTTTATTAATTTAGTCTCCCTACAGGGAGGGTAGCTATTCAATTTCAAAACTGCAGAAATCCCTGTTCTTTCTATAGCATTTTCACGGCTACACAAACTGGCAGACTAAACCATAATTTTACTACATTTGCAACCAACATTATAACAAAGAATATGAAAAATAAAATCAAATTACAATTCAGCTTTTTAATAGCAATAATCGTATTGACAGCTTTTAGTCGTATTGTTCCACATATGCCAAACTTTTCGCCTTTAGGTGCTATTGGTCTTTTTGGTGCTGCGCATTTTGATAAAAAATGGAAAGCCTTTCTAATTCCTATTGCAGCAATTTGGTTGAGCGATTTGTTTATCAACAATGTTATATATGCTCAATATTATCCACAGTTTACCTGGTTCTACGAAGGCTTTTATTGGCAGTATGGAAGTTATCTTTTAATTACAGTTGCAGGGCTTGCTATTTTCAATAAAATAAATACTTCAAAAGTATTAACAGGTGCATTGGCTTCTACTGTAATCTTCTTTTTAATTTCAAACTTTGGCTGCTGGATAGGTTCTACATTTTATCCTCAAAATTTTAGTGGTTTAATAACATGCTATATTGCAGGTATTCCATTTGCAAAAGGTACTTTATTGAGCGACTTAGTTTATTCAGGCATATTATTCGGAGGCTATTATTTTCTGCAAAGTAAAGTCTCATTCTTTAAACTGCCTAACGTAAAGTATGTTTAAAGAAGAACTGCAAAATAAAATATATTTTAAAACTAAACCACGCGAAGCATTAGGAATTCTTTAAAAGTTGGCTTTGCAAATTGTGAATATTCAAAATACACTCACCTCAAAAATCACTAGCCCAACTCCTTACAATTGCTCATATAATTTCCTTAATTTATCCCTGTTGATCTGCTGCTCCCAATCTTTTCCCAAAGCGTTTTCCCATAATGGTTTCATGCCTAAGGATACTCCAATCATTTTATCAAACTGCTCATCTGTTAAGCCTGCGCAAATATTTTGAGGGATATCAATATTATTCTTTTTAACCATCAACTTAAATTCTTTCACACCTTCGGGATAGTATTCTTCTAGTTTATCAAATACGATACAGTTGCCGATTCCATGTTTGATGCCCAGTAAATAACTCAACCCATAACTAACGGCATGCGCTACACCCACTTGCGAATATGCAATACTCATTCCTCCGGCATAGGAAGCCATCATTAATTTATCATCACTTTCTACATCCCAGTTACTTTTATTAACAAAAACTTCCCTGCAGAGTTCCAGTGCTTTTTCACCATAACTTTTGCTGAACTCATTGAGAAAAGTTCCCGTAAGGCTTTCAATACAATGAATATAGCAATCCATGCCTGTATAAAATCGTTGATTATGGGGTGCATTGGCCGTTAACTCAGGATCCAATACGATCTGATCAAAAGGAGTGAAGTCGGAATTCATACCCAACTTCTTTGTTGGCCCTGTTAATACAGTTGTCCTGCTTACTTCTGCCCCCGTTCCGCTAAGAGTGGGAATGCCAACTTTATAAACACCCGGTAATTTTACCAGGTCCCATCCCTGGTAATCAGCACTACTACCGGAATTGGTCATCATCAGAGAAACAGCCTTTGCAAGGTCCATGGCAGAGCCGCCACCAATTCCAATGATCCCGCTCACAGTTCCAAATTCATCTTTTAACTGATTGGCAAGACTGTCTACGTAAGTTGTTTTTGGTTCATAAGTAACATCAACAAAAATCATTTTGTCGTTTCCCTGTGCCGGGATCCTTTTTACAAGTTCTTTACCTTCAAAAAAATGATCAACCAAAAAAACCATTGGTGCATTTCCTTTTCTGTTCGGTTTTAATATCTCATCCAACTGGTTAAATGAACCGCGGCCAAAAACAACATACCCGATCATCTTAAAATTTCTATGACTCATAATTCAGTTTATTTGTTTAATAGTTTATTGTGTCCTCAATAATTGAGCAGCACGTTCAAGATCTTCAGGCGTATCAATTTCAATACCCATATATTCAGTCACAACCATTTTCAATGGTATACCGTTCTCCAGGTAACGAAGACACTCGATCTTTTCCACAGCTTCCAGGGGCGTAATTGGCCAGTTGGTAAAATTCATCAAAGCCTGTTTGCGAAATGCATACACTCCAATATGTTCGTAATAAACTGCTGCAATACTTTTATCACGATGATAAGGTATAGGACTTCGGCTAAAAAGTAATGAATTACTATGTTTATCAACAACAACTTTTACATAATTGACATCGTTGATGAATTGTTCTTTCAATACCTGCATGAGCGAAGCAACCTGAACTGTTTCATCATCGAAAACCCGTAATAATTTTTCTAACGGAGCTCTTTGTACAAATGGTTCATCTCCTTGTACATTTACAACAATATCCAAATCCATAGTTTTAACAGCTTCAGCAATCCGGTCGCTTCCGCTTTCGTGTTCTTTGATACTCATGATTGCTTTCCCGCCATGGCTAATAATTTCTGTAAAAATGATATCACTGTCTGTAACAACATACACATCATCAAACAAACCTGTTGCAACCGTATTATCGTAGGTATGCCTGATAACAGTTTTGCTTCCTAAAAGCTGCATCAGCTTAGCTGGAAAACGTGTTGCTGCATATCGGGCCGGTATCATGGCAATTTTCTTCATATTGATACATCAAATAAACAAAATCGTTTTCATTCTTTAACGATTTGATTCCATTTTCTTTTAATCAGCCGGTTAATCACATGATTTTTTATGAAAACCGAACTTAAGGATCAGTCAACCTTGATATTTTACAATCCCTTACTTTAAATTAAAAATGAAAATATTTTTATTTACCGAAAAATATACATAATTTGTTATATTATTCTCACTACTCATTGATCACTGACTGCTTTCCTCTGTTCTTGTAATACTTTTTTTTAAACCTTAATCATATAAAACTTTACGTATGAAAAAATTAATTTTTCTTTCAGTCTGTTACGTGTTACTATTATCATGTAACGATGCAAAAAAAGATGATTCTGCAACCGTTCCGGCAACTGAGACAACAGTTGTAACTTCTCCAACAGAGACTCCACCAACAGAAATCATTGATTACAAATACACGGATATTGCAAAAAATCTAACAAACAACCTGGCATCAGGAAATATGGAAGGTTATATGAGCAATTATGCCGACACTGCTGTATATGTATGGAACAACGGCGATAGTCTGGCCGGTAAAAAGGCTATATCGGATTATTGGACAAAGCGCAGATTAGAAATGGTTGATTCAATAAAATTTTCAAACCAGATCTGGCTTCCGATAAATGTAAACAAACCACAATCTGTTGAAGCAGCGGGTAAATGGCTGTTAGGTTGGTATATGGTTGAAGTAAAATATAAGACCGGTAAAAAAATGGCTCAATGGATGCATATGGATATTCATTTGAACAGTGCAGATAAAATTGACCGCATTATTCAATACCGCGACAATGCTCCGATTCTTGCTGCAACAGCAAAATAATTTATTTCTTTACATTTCAAAAGCCGGCTTCTTAAATGAAAGCCGGCTTCTTATTTATGTGATATTTTATTTCAATTAAAAATTAAACAATCCGGCAATCGCAAATATATTAGGTTTGTTTTCATTAATTCCTTTCATATAGGAAAGCCTTACTTCAATATTTTTGTGTGTTTTTCCAACACCAAATCTTACACCGGCGTTACCTGCCGGGCCGAATGTATTCGTTAAAATGGTGTTTGTGTAAGAATTTGTATTTGTATTGTAATTATCAGTTAAAAAATTACCACGATAAAAACTAAATCCGGCACCAAAGAAATATCCGAATTTTTCCCTGTTGCCTTTACTGGAACCCCTGCCCATATTTAAACTTACGATGAGTGGCACATTAAAAACAAAATCGATAGATCCATTTTCAGTAATACCATATTGACTATAGGTTGTTGAAGTAATAGCTGATATACCAACTGATAAAGGAATGCCAACCGAAACAGAAAGCTTTTTTGTTTCAAAAAAATTAAAACGTGGAGCATAAGTAAAACCCCAACCTAATCCAATATCGCTGCTAATTCCTTCACCGGTAGTACTACCTATGGCTGTTAACCCAACACCATGCATAAAAGACTGGCCAAAAGAAATATGTATCGACAAAAGTAAAGCTATAGCGAATAAAAACTTTTTCATAATACAAATAGATTTATTAAAAACATGCGAATAATTATACATTTGAAACAGTGCAAAGATAATACAGATAGGTAGAATTGATAATAGCGTAAAATATAAAAATTAATACCAATGAAAATATTAGTGGTGAAATTTTCAGAAGATTTCTATTTGCATTTAATAAATAATAATACTAAGGTTAATTCACAAATTAGATTCTATATCACAGAAAACTTTTCTATGTCCAGGCCTATTGTAATACAATATTCACCGGTTTTAAAACCAACGATACATAATTTAAATTCATTGATACCTTGTGATATTGATCCCTTTCTTATTAATTTACCTGTCTTGTCAGAAATGGTATAGGAATTCCCTTTAAAAGATTCATTCGATGAACGAACGGTTAAAATAGCATTTAATTCTACCTGGTAGGGAGAAAGGATTACTTCATGCTTATTATTACTAATCATATGATTCTATTTCATAGGATCATGTTTGGTATGATAAGAACGGAAAGTAAATGAAGATTATTGCACAATCATTTATTATTATTAATACACAGGTATATTATACAATATGTTGATTTTCATTAATTTATTGTTAAAATAAAAAATGAAATTGTATAAATAATTTTCAACATGAATAGATGAACCGAATAGGGATACAATTATTATTGTAAAGCAATAAGAAATGTTTGAATAAATTGAAAAACTGTTTTGGCGAAGCTTATATTACAGTGCTTCATAAAAAAATATTATGACAGAGACTGCTAATATGTAAATGCAGTGTAAAAAAAGAAATTACAACTAAAAAAGATACAACAAGGCCTCATTCATCGGTTACGGTTGTTATTAAAGCCTCCATTATGAGATCCGCCGCGTGATCCGCCGGGAGGCGAAACACGTTCTTCCGCTTGTTTTACAACCAGTGGTTTTTTACCTAAAGAAATATCATTTAAACTTTCAATAGCATCTTTTGCTTCTGCAGCATCGGGCATATCAACAAAACCAAACCCTTTACTTTTTCCGGTTTCCTTGTCCATGGCAACCCTTGCAGTAGTAATCGTTCCAAATTTTTCAAAAATTTCCATCAATTCTGCGTCATCAAGATCATAAGGCAAACCCGCAACAAATATTTTCATTTTGTTATTTTAAGTGAATGTAGTAAACTTATTTTTATTATTCTACTGTATAGTAAATAATTTTAATTTTTTGAATAAAAAAAGAAATATACCCAAATTGTTGATTTCTGATTTATTTCTTCATTTGCCTGAAATTCGCTTCATACAGCCTGATCCATTCTTTTACAGATATCTTCTTTATCAGCTCACCTATTAGTTTAAAAGGAATATCATCCGGATTTTTAAACCGAATACAACTTTTACCCATATCTAATTTCTTTGATGTATGTTTTGGATATTCATCAACAAACCACTTCAGCAATAATGGTGATGCATAGATTCCCATATGATACAAAGCGAAAAAATTTTTTTGAGATGCAATAGATACGAATGGCAATGGCAATTTTGGATCGCAATGGTAACCACCGGGGTATAGATCATGAGGAACTACATAACCTATCATGCCATATCCCATACATTCTTTGTAGCCTTTCGGTAAATTTTTTATTATAATATCCCTTAACTTTTCCATTACCAGTTTTCTGTCTGAAGGCAATTCTTTTAAATATTGTTCAACAGTGGCGGCTTTTGATATCATCGCATTTTTCATAAAAATACTAATTAGTATGAAAAATGAATAATATTTTTAGTACGAAGACTGGCAGTTAACAATGTATTCATACAAGTAAAATACTATTTGGATATAATAAAATTCATCCAACAAAGGTTAATACCAATAAGTATTTTATCAAAGAAATAGTAATATTTTAATACAACTCTCACCAACAAAAAAACATAGCATTTCATTCAACGGGAATGCTATTTAACAATAAACTAATATAACAATCGATCAACTGCAAGATAAATATCCAGGCTTATTTTTTTTACTGAACCATACTAAAAGTTGCGTATTTACACAATAATTTCAGTAAAATGAAGTTAATTAAAATAAACATTTTTACTTATTTGTATTTAATGTTAAAATCATACTCTATGAACTCAAACACACTAAATTCAGTAAATTCTATTGTAGAACAAACCACCAATAATGCAACAGGTTGGATAGGTCATCATCCTAGTGAAGACAATGAGACCACTATAGGTCAGACCTTTGTTGCATCAAAAGATGCAGATGTTAATTCAGTTGAAATATATTCCAATATTGTAACACAGCCGGGAAATGTTATGATGACCATTCACAGTTTTGATACACAAAAAGACAGTTGGGGGCCTGCATTAGAAACTTCAAGTGTTGATATTAAAAAAACTGATAGTGGCAAATGGATCGCTTTCCAAATCCCCACACTTCACCTGGATAAGGGTAAATCGTACGGATTTCTTCTGGAAAGTCATGACACATATATTGGAATTGGAGAAGCTGCAGGAAGTGCCAAACATCCTCCTTTCATTTCCGGTCAGGAATGGCAGTTCACTGATAAAAATAAAATCAGGCATTCTTATTCTTATTTCAGCCTGGCTTTCAAAGTAGGTGTGAAACAATAATTTAAACTCAATAAATCACGGTTTATTTAAGTTGCAATCAGTTCAGCTTGAATAACTTTAATTTTTATAAGTTGGTTCCACACAATGATCATTTTTCGGTATCATCCCTTTTATTTTGAAGATTGATACGCACTTCCCATTGTTCAAAACCTGTATTGAGTAATTCAACTTCAGCACAAAAATGCTCATAGATAGCATCCTTTGAATTTAATCTGAAAATTGAACTTACAAAACGAAGGTTAGTATCAGGTTCTTCTATTTTACCTTTGAAGATGGAATTCTCATTACTATTTAAAATTACCCTGCATTTATCTACAAGCTTACAGGTATTTTTATAGATTTTTAATGCTTCCTTAGCATTCTCTCCGTTGTACATGATCCCTTGCCAGCAAGCAGACGTATCATTTTTAGAAGAAAATCGATAGATCACACAATGGGCTGACCCTGCCAATAAAACCGAAGAGTTATAAACATCCATATCCTCATTTGATTCTATTTGTCCGGCTTGAATCTGGTAAAAATTATTTTGGAAGTCCTTTGTTATCAATGCCAGGTTATCAGTAAAGGAAGGGCCAGTAGCTGTTTTTTTAATAAACTGAGCGTTTAATGAAAAAGTAATGAATAACAAAGCCAAAACCATTAAATTTATTTTTCTCATATGTAATAGAATTATTGCAATATAATAGGATTGTATAAAAATCCACAGACTATTTTAAAAATTAAAAAAATCAAGACAAACTTTTTAACTAACACCCCAAATCAGTTTCGATCTTTTTAGCAAATAAAGTTAATTTTGATCTTAGTAACTTACATCAATTATCCCAAATAGATATTAATTCAAAAAAAATAAGACAAATTGTAAATTTACTATTTATAAGATGTTGCTGATAGAAAAATGAAATTGAATAACACCAGGCTAGAAGTAATGCACTTTTTAGAGAAAAAAATGGATGACATTGTTGATGAATACCTTAATAATATAGAAGAGAACTGGCAACCGACTGATTTCCTTCCCGACAGCCATAGTGATAGCTTTATTACAGAAATAAAAGAACTCCGTAAACAAACAGCTGAATTACCTTATGATTACCTGGCAGTAATGGTTGGTGATGTAATTACAGAAGAAGCACTTCCAACATATGAAAGCTGGTTAGTTGACATGGATGGTGTTGCTAAATCAAACCCACAAGGATGGACCCGTTGGATCAGGATGTGGACTGCAGAAGAGAACAGGCATGGCGACCTGCTGAATAAATTCCTTTATCTCTCCGGAAGGATCAATATGAAGCAATTAGAAATAAGCACACAATATTTAATTGCAGACGGAATGGAGATCGGAACAGCAAGAGATCCTTACCGCAATTTTATTTATACTTCTTTCCAGGAACTTGCAACAAATATTTCTCACAGACGAACTGCCACACTTGCTAAGAAAAACGGCTGTGATAAACTATCCAAAATATGTGGGGTCATTGCTGCTGATGAAGCAAGACACGCCAAAGCTTATAAAAGTTTTGTTTCGCAGATTTTTGAAATAGATGCCAGTGAAATGATGCTTGCTTTTCAAGATATGATGAGAAAACAAATTGTAATGCCCGCACATTTTTTACGGCAATCCGGTGAAAAGATTGGTACAGCATTTAGTCATTTTAGTGATGCTGCACAACGGCTTGGTGTTTATACCAGTATTGATTATGTTCAAATATTGGAATCGCTTTTAAAAGAATGGAAGATCGGAGACATGACAGGGTTAACCGGGGCTGCTGATAAAGCACGTAATTACCTCATGTTGTTACCGGAAAGATATAAACGTATTTCTGAACGAGGCATCAAAGCTCCTATTGATTATAAGTTCAACTGGATATACTGATATATAAAATGATTCGCCTTGAAATGAATGGGTTTACTGCCTTTAAATTTTTTGAATATTGTAAGATCAAAATATTACTCTGGTGATACATTTTTCAAAACTCAACGCATCAACATGAAGAAACTTGCTATTTTACTGATCATTTGTATCGGCGCATTTTTTCAATATTGCTCCTCTTCCAAAAAGGTTTCAAAACCTGCATATATTCCAATGAACTATATTTCAAATGTTCAGCCAACGATCTTATCCAGTTGTTCACCATGCCATATTCCGCCAAAAGGTTTTTATCGTGCATTAAACACCTATGATGCTGCTAAAACAAATATTGATAATATTATCAGCCGCATCAATCTAACTCCGGGTGAAAGAGGCTTCATGCCATTTAAACACCAAAAACTCAGTGATAGTGTGATCAATGTTTTTGTACAGTGGAAAGCCGATGGTTTGCTTGAAAAATAACGATTTCAGATTATTTTCAAAAATGCCTTGATCTTTGTTTTTAATAATTACATATCAGAACGTTTTAAGTAATAATGGCTGTTATGGCTTACTTTCGCAAAAAAAATCACAATTAAATTTTGTATATATGAGTGAGATAAAACTTACACAAGGTGAAATTCATACCAATAAAGGTGTGTTGAAATTTGAATTATATGATGATGCAACACCTATTGCAGTTGCTAATTTTAAGAAACTAATATCTAAAGGTTTTTATGATGGCCTCAAATTCCACCGTGTTATTCCTAATTTTATGATCCAGGGTGGTTGCCCGGATGGAACCGGTGCAGGTGGACCGGGTTATACCATCAATTGCGAAACCAAGGCAGCAAAACAATTCCACGACCGCGGAGTATTTTCAATGGCTCACCGGGGCCCAAATACAGGCGGATCTCAATTTTTCATTTGTCACAGTCGTGCAGGTACCGCACATTTAGACGGAATGCATACCTGTTTTGGAAAAGTAACAGAAGGTATCGATATCATTGACGATATCAGGGGAGGGGATATTATGGAAAAAGTTATTATATTATAATTTGAAGATTTGCCATTTTGAAGATTTGAAGATGAAAATAATTTGAAAATGAATCAGTATGGAAATCTTGAAATGAATGAAGGGATGAATAGTAAAGACCCCATTTCCAAATCATCAAATCATCAAATCTCCAAATCAGTATTCTTATTTACCCCACCATTTACACAGTTAAATACACCTTATCCTGCCACAGCATATCTCAAGGGTTTTTTAAACACAAAAAAGATCCAATCTTTCCAGGCTGATCTGGGCATTGAAGTTATTCTTGCCTTATTTTCTAAAAAGGGGCTTTATAACATGTTTGCATTGATTGATTCAAATCAACCCGGCAAATTTTCTGCAAATGCAATTCGTATCATTGCTTTAAAACAGGATTACATCAAATATATTGATCCGGTTATTCATTTCCTCCAGGGAAAGAATCCAACACTTGCCCATCTGATCTGTAAACGTGATATGTTACCCGAAGCTTCCCGGTTTGCTCAAATGGATGATCTTACACTCGCTTTTGGTTCTATGGGAATACAGGATAAAGCCAAACACATTGCTACCATGTTTCTTGAAGACCTATCAGACCTGATCACAGAATGTGTAGATAACCATTTTGGGTTTAGCCGTTATGCCGAGCGCATGGGCAGATCGGCAAATAGCTTTGATGAGCTATATGATTCATTGCAAAAAGAATTCACTTTCATTGATACTATTCTTATTGATGTATTGCAAAAACATATAGCTGCAATTCAACCCGCTTTGGTTGCAATTTCTGTTCCTTTTCCCGGAAACCTTTATGCCTCTTTGAGATGTGGCCAGTGGTTGAAAAAGAATTACCCTTCTGTTAAAGTTGCTATGGGTGGAGGTTTTGCCAATACAGAACTTCGTTCATTATCTGATATCAGGGTTTTTGAATTCTTTGATTTTATAACGTTAGATGACGGAGAAGCTCCTATGGAAAACTTGATTGACTTTATCGGGGGCAGAAAAAAAATCGGTGAATTAAAACGATGTTTCACGCTGGATAATGGCAACCTGATTTATATAAACAACAAATCAGTTAAAGATTACAAACAAGAGGAAACCGGCACTCCGGATTACAGCGATCTCTTGCTTGATAAATATATCTCTGTTATTGAAGTAGTAAACCCGATGCACAGGCTTTGGAGCGATGGCCGGTGGAACAAACTAACGATGGCCCATGGATGCTATTGGAGTAAATGTACCTTTTGTGATATTTCCCTTGATTATATAAAATTATATGAACCGGTTGCGGCAGGAATGATATGTGACCGTATTGAAGAGATCATCGCTCAAACAGGAGAAAACGGTTTTCATTTTGTTGATGAGGCAGCACCTCCTTCTTTAATGCGTGAAGTTGCTCTGGAAATACTGAGAAGAAAACTAACGGTATCATGGTGGACAAACATCCGGTTTGAAAAAAGCTTTACAGCCGACCTCTGCTTTTTGCTAAAATCCTCCGGTTGCATAGCTGTTTCAGGTGGATTGGAAGTTGCCTCTGACCGATTGCTGAAACTGATTGAAAAAGGAATAACCGTTGCACAGGTAGCCAGGGTAAATAAAAATTTTACAGATGCCGGTATCATGGTACATGCCTATCTGATGTATGGTTTTCCAACACAAACTACACAAGAAACCATTGATTCGTTGGAAATGGTAAGACAATTATTCCAGTTGAATATCCTACAATCAGCTTTCTGGCATCAATTTGCCATGACGGCTCATAGCCCGGTTGGATTAGAACCTGAAAAGTATTCTGTAAAAAAACAAACAGAAGCAATCGGAACTTTTGCCAATAATGATATTTTTCACAATGATCCTACGGGTGCAGATCATGATAGTTTCAGTTTTGGATTAAAAAAATCTCTTTTAAATTATATGTATGGCATTTGCCTGGATGACGGGTTACAAAAATGGTTTGATTTCAAAGTTCCCAGAACAACTGTTTCACCCGATTTTATTAAAAATGCTTTAATGGATATTGAACCGGTATCTTTCAAACCAACTGCAAAGATCGTATGGCTGGGAAAAGACCCGCAAGTTTCCGTTTTTACACAATCCAAAAAAGGAAATCAACGGGAAATGATTTCTCTGAATTTTACAACAAAAAAAGATCAACATATCATTCAATTACAAAAACCACAGGGAGATTGGTTTATTGAGATGCTGAAAAAACTCTCCGTATTCAATCTAATGCCCTGTACGCTCAGTGAAGTAAAAGAAAGTTATGAAGCTGCCGGATTGGAGGATTTCGAACTTTTTTGGGATAATAAGCCGGTAACCACTTTAAATAAAATAGGTTTATTAAGGTTATAAATGATCCTGAACCAGGAAGATTTATTTCGTTTATGCAATGCCTTTCCCTGAAAATTATTTCTTTAGTCACATTTTTTTCACAAAAAGACATTACTTATAAGAGGCCTGATGTTTTTTTGTAATTTTAAATTACAAAACAACCTGATAAGCAATGTTTAAAGTTTTTGAAAAACATCTTTTTCTACTGGGATGCGTGTGTGTATTTGGTACTTCTATCTTATTTGCACAGAATAATTTAAAATTAAAGTACAATAAATCTGAAATTTATGCGGGTATTGAAGTAGGTTCAAAAGGAGTAAAAATGAGCCTGATTGAGATCAACAGGGACAATCAAAAAAATCTTGATTTTAATATACTTAAGGACAGTTCAGTAAACACAGATTTTATTTCTTTTACCCAGCCGGTTTTTCAGGCTACATTGATCAGTTTAAAAGGCTTATATAATTCCGCTATAAATGATTATAAATTAACTCCGCAAAAGATCTTTACCGTTATTAGTAGTGGCGTAAAAATCCAGGCAGAAAAAGTTGAAAAGAGTATTTGGATAAGAAATTTGATCGACTCATTTAAAGCAAGTATTAATGAACCATCCAGACAAGTTGAAATTGTTGATGTGTTGCAGGAAGCAAAGCTTTCGCATTTGGGCATTGTTCCTTCATCCAGGAGATATAATACCTTTCTGATTGATATTGGAAGCGGCAATACAAAAGGCGGCTATTTTCCTAATGGAAATATTTCAGATTTCAAATTGTTTCAATTAAGTTGGGGCACTAAAAGTACGGCCAATGCAACTGAAAAGAGATTGGAAGAAGATAAAACAATTACGAATTTTCATAAACAGCTTTACCGTGTATTGTCAGGTTCTGCTAATGACGAGATCACCTATGCTGTTAATTTGAGCAATGCCTATAACATGAGTGATAATATTGCATTCAGTGGAGGAATCACCTGGTCTGTGGCAACGCTTATTAACCCTGAATTGATTGAAAATTCAGTCATCCCTGTAACTTATGATGAGGTTGAAAAATTTTACGAAAGGATCTTTATAAACTATCATTCACTTTCAGGTGATGAAATAGTAAAAACAATAACAGACCAAACACTCAATAAAACAATTATCTCAAAAGAAGTTAAAAGAGTTAATCAGGTTTTTGATCAGCAATCGCTATTAGCCGGTACAGGATTATTATTGAAAATCATGCGGCAGTTTGAAGGAATATATGAAAAGAAACAATTTTATCTTGTAAAAAACGGGCAGGTTGGTTGGGTTTCTGCATACGTAGATCAAAGTATTTCTAACCAAAGTGTAGCTAAATAAGTTTCTGCTGCATGTTTCATTCATAAAAAAATACTATTTTGGTTGCCATGAGAGATTCTAAATCATCATTATTGCTGCTGATTTCACTCATTTTATTTCTCATGTCATTTATTATTCTTTGTACATGGGGCTATAATACCTACTATAAGAAAAAAGAAGAAAACCGAAAACCTGTTTTAACATTAAATGATTCTACCATCATTTCCAATGCAACAAAAGCTATTGCTACTGCAACAAGGGATTCATTACAAAAAGTTTATGCTGCCACCGTTAAGGAACTTGATTCAAAATTAGATTCAACATGGGATTATGCAGATTCATTGAAAGGCCCATTGGATGAAAAGCTGAATGATTTTTTTAAACTGAGGAATGAAATAACAAGCATTTTAAAAGACAAGAATAACACGGATAACCTCGGAATTGCCAGGCAAAAAATCACTGAATTGCAAAAAAGAGTTGAGGAACTTTCAGGCAGGAATAAGGATGTTGAACTGGAAAATAATCGGTTATATGCCATGCTGAAGCAACTTTCAAACAACATAAAAGAACCTGAACAGCAAAATGTAAGGCCCGTAGTTTTTGATAATAAACCCGAATCAACAATTTTACCTGTTAAAAATAATATATCAAAAACGATCAATGCATATATTATTTCTGATCTAAAACTATCTGCTTTAATAGAAACAGATAATAACAAAGTGATTGAAACATACCAGGCAATAGAAACTGATATGCTAACAGGTTCATTTACTCTAAAAAATGATAATGGTCCTAATAATAATATAGAGGTTATCATTGTTGTTATTCAGCCTGATGGGAAAGTATTACAAAAATCCAGTTGGGAATCCGGTACTTTCACTTCTGTAGAAGGGAAAAAAATATACTCCTGTAAAATGAAATTTGATGTTACCAAAGGAGAAGCTAAAAGACTGAATTTTTCTTTAACAAGTGATAAGTATGTTAAAGGAAATTATATTATGCAGGTATATCATAATGGAATGATAATTGGAAAATTGATAAAATTATTATCATAATATTAATTCATTAAAGTATACTTTAATGAATTAATATTATTTTGTTTTGATGTTGTTCTTAAATCATATACTTTAAAAATTGTTTTTGTACCTTAGCTTTAAACCATTTTATTATGAATAAAGTTTCAGATATTCTTTTACGTAAGGGAGGCAAGTCTTTATCCGTTAATCCTGATGCAACAGTGTTGGATGCATTAAAACTTATGGCAGAAAATAATATTGGTTCTGTTTTGGTCATGGACAACGATAATTATCTGGGATTGGTAACAGAAAGAGATTATTCCCGAAAAGTGATCCTGATGGGAAAAAATTCTATTGTAACAAAAGTAAGTGAGATCATGACTATTGATCTGCCACACGTAAAACCGGATGATAATATTGACCATTGTATGGAATTAATGACCAATAAAAATATCCGTTACTTGCCGGTTTTTGAAGATAATCAACTAAAAGGAGTTATTTCAATTACTGACGTTGTTAAAGAAACGATCATCAAACAACAACAAACTATCAATCTGTTGGATGATTATATTCGTTCCTGATGCAGGAATTACCATGCATAATATTTCTTTTAAAAAAAAGTACCTTAATCTTAAACCCTTTACCTTACACCTTACACCTTTTACCTTACACCATATATCTTCCACCTACCAGCTTCTAAAAGTATATACCAATAGAAAGACAAATGGCACAAATAATAAACAGCATGATGATCAAAGGGTAAATAAATTTCCACCAGGCTTTAAAACTAACGTTTACCAATGCAAGAGAAGGCAGGATCAAACCGGTCGGCGTAATAAAACCCATGATCCCCATACCAAACAGGTAAGCATTCACAATTTCCCTTCCCGGAACATTAACCAAAACTGCCAATGCACCCATAATGGGCATTGTTAGAACTGCCATACCGGATGAAGATGAAATGAATAGGGTAAAGATCATATAGAGAACCAACATCACAATAATAAATAAAACAGGCGGCATTGTACCGGCAAGTTTGGCAGAATAAAATAGTATGCTATCGCTGATATGGCCTTCATTCAATATGATAGTAACACCTCTTGCCACACCAACGATCATTGCTACACTTAGTAAACTTTGTGCTCCATCAATAAACTGTTTAATAAAAAGTATTTCTTTTAACTTAAGTATAATGGCAAGCAAAATAGATGAAGCTAAAAATAATGCTGTCATTTCAAGCAACCACCAATCAAATAAGACCACGCCTGCAACCATTCCTAAAAAAGTAAAGAGAAATATCAGTAATAAAAATTTTGTTTTGCCTGAAAGCCTGGTATCTGCCTCATTGATATGTGAAGTATTAATTGCAGGATACTGGGAAGTGACAGCTCCATCGGTACGAAAGACAATAGATGTTTCAGGATTTGCTTTGACTTTATTCGCATATCTAACAATATACCAGATAGTAACAGCAGTTGTAATAATAAACATAATGATCCTTTCATACAAACCCTCAGACCAATTTACGCCGGCGGCATTTGATGCTATAATAGTAGAAAAAGGATTTGTAAATGAAGACAGGTAACCGATAGAGGTACCGGCAAATATAACAGCAAGGGGTACAAGTAAATCATATCCTGCTGCAAGAAATAATGGAACCATTACCGGATAAAAAACAAGTGATTCTTCTGCCATCCCATAAGATGAACCCGCAAATGAGAAGAGGAATGCTAAAATGATAATTAACCAGGATTCCTTTCCTTTCATATTGCAGGAGAGTGCTGTTAATCCTTTAACCATAGCACCCGATTCATTAAACACATTCATAAATCCTCCTATGATCAGGATAAAAAATACAATGTCAATTGAATCATAGATACCTTTTATCGGAGCCTGCAAAACCTCAATGAACCCCTGTCGATTTTTTGGGATATTTTGATAAGTACCCGGAATTGAAACAGGTTTACGGATTGAACCATTCATAAATTTTTCCAACGAGATTTTTATATTCAGACTATCAAGAGTGTGCTGGGTTAGTGGTAAAGTTGTTTCAGCATCTTTTGTGACTAGCTTAAAACTATTGCCCTCTGTATATGATAGCCTGCTATATTGGCCTGCAGGGATCAGAATGGTTGCAAGTGCCGCTAAAACGATTACAGCCATTAAAATAGTAATAGGGGAAGGCATTATACGTTTTGCTGTCATAACAGGAATTTATTTTAAAGATATATTTAATCCCCAATAAAAACTGTAAATTCCGATTATGAAAGCTGCTACCATTAAAGAAATTAAATCAGCCCTGGAAGATCTGCCTCCGCATGAGTTACTTCCCTTAACATTAAGGCTTGCAAAATTTAAAAAAGAAAACAAAGAATTGATCACATACCTGATCTTTGAAGCGAATAATGAAACAGGATTTATTCAAAGTGTGAAAGAAGCGGTAGACTGCCAGTTTGATGAAATAAATCACAGCAGCCTTTATTTTGTTAAGAAAAGCCTCAGGAAAATACTGAGACTGATTAACCGATATGCAAAATATAGTGCTGAAACTCAAACTGCTGTTGAATTATTAATATATTTCTGTAAAAAAATAAAAGAAAATAAAATTCCGGTACATAAAAGTACAGCGTTGTCAAATTTATATGAAGGGCAAATAAAAAAAATTCGAAAAGAAATTAATACCTTGCATGAAGACCTTCAATATGATTACCTGAAAGAAATGGAAACATTATCTTGATTAATAAATTAAAAATGAAACTGCTATGCCACAATCAAAAAACAGAAAAGCACATAAACATCATGCAGATTTTGTACCGCATAAAAAAGAGAGAAAAAGTGCTGTTTCTATTGCAATGATCGTTTGTACAATTTTGGCATTTGGAATTGCACGGTTTGCTGAGCTTTCGGTCATTGGCTTGGTTTGCGGTGCAATTGCAGGTGCTGTTATCGGTTATTTTGGGGGCAAAGAAATGGATAAAGCATTTGATAAAAATTAATATAGCACTTATCAAACTGATTAATAAGTGCTATACGATCGGATATTAAATTAAGCC
>JANOPU010000246.1:0-1830 GCA_031422055.1 Ferruginibacter sp. | reverse complement strand
AAACTGAATAACATAAACTTTGGTATGTACTGTTGTATGTGTGGAGCTTAAATGACACGAATCAAAGGCACTGCCAAAAACATTTAAGGTAAACTTATTTTTCAGAACACTATTTGCAACAGCATCTCCCTGTTCTTTACTGGCTACTAAAAGTTTTACAATAATCATTTGAATAACTTTACATTGTTAAGAAAAAAATCAAAAAAGTCAGGCAGGTTTTTAAATCTGCCTGATGAAAGCTTCCGTATAGGATTATTTATTTATAACTTCTTTGCTTCACTAATTTCTTTGTAAAAACATTTCCCTAATTTTCAGGCTCCTCTTTTTAAATTAAACCCAGATTTTGCAATTGATTACTTTATGCCAAGCTGTCTTATTTTTGTAAATGCGAATGAGACATGAATACAGCGATAATTTGGTAACCCCTTGGGGAGGTATGCAGGAGATGAAAATCTTGATAGACAAGACAGGTATCAGTAAAAAATTACTTGAGTTAGGTTTACCTCAAGGCAAGAGCAACAATAGTATAGATTCAATAAGTATTATAGAAAGTTTTTGGGTGAGTATATGGATCGGTTGCTTCAGATTTAGCCATACAGCAGTTGTTCGCTTAGATGAAGTACTCCGTCAGATCTTTGGTTGGAAACGGGTAGCGTCTGGTACTACCTTTGGAAGGTTCTTCAAAAAATTCACTCCTTCCCTTAATCATTTTTTATTTATAGAATTAAACAGTTGGTTCTTTGAGCAGTTACAGTTTGATAATTATACATTAGATGTCGATAGCAGTGTAATCACGCGTTATGGAGAACAGGAAGGAAGTAAGAAAGGGTATAATCCCACCAAACGTGGTCGTAATAGCCATCATCCCTTGTTTGCTTTTGTAAACGATATAAGAATGGTGGCCAATTGCTGGAATCGCAGTGGTAATACAGGCAGCAGTAGTAATTGTATCAATTTTTTAGAAGAAACATTTAGGATTCTTGCCAATAAAAAAGTGGGTTTGTTTAGGGCGGACAGCGGTTTTTGCACTGAATCAATTATGAAATTTATAGAAGACAAAGAGATAGCTTATGTGATGTCCTGTAAACTATATGCCAGGCTGCAAGGCACTATTTACGATATAAAAAACTGGCGGGCAATTGGCATGGGTCTTTGGATTACAGAAATAGAATATAAACAAGGCAATTGGAGTATGCCCAGAAGAATAGTTATTATTAAGCAACAGGAAGAAGTGCGTAAAAAAACAACAGGTAAAAAACTTACCAGTCTTTTTAAGTTAGAAGATATTGATAGAGATAAAGTGTTTAAAACCCGTTATCATGCTTTTGTTACCAATCAAAGTTTACCTGCAAATGAAATTTGGGAACAGTATAAGCGCAGAGGCGATGCAGAAAACAGGATCAAAGAGTTAAAAGAAGATTTTGGAATCCAGGGATTTTGTATGGATGGTTTTTGTGCAACAGAAACAGCTATGCGCTTTGTAATGGTAGCTTATAATTTAATGAGTTTATTCCGTCATGTAACACTTCAGAAGCAGCCCAGTCCTACGCTTGCTACTTTAAGATTCAACTGCTTTGCAGTTGGTTCCTGGATAGAAAGCAATAGGCTAAAAATGTCGGTTCCCTTAAAACGAAGGCAATGGTATGACAGCCTTTTCTCCTTTATTGAAAATACAAAACTGCCATTGAGTCTTACGGGATAAGGCTACTGCAAAATTTGGGTTAAAAAAACAAGGCTTGATCTTTCATTGTATTACGAAGATGATTTTATAGAGGTTGATAAAATTATTCAGGCAAGGCTTTCGAAAAAAAATGACAAGGGAATTGTATT
>JANOPU010000245.1:0-10685 GCA_031422055.1 Ferruginibacter sp. | reverse complement strand
CTGTGCAAAACCTATCGGATCAGCAAAGTTATCTCAAACCTATACGGCAACAGTTATTTCAGACAGCGGATGTGTTTCAAAAGATAATATAACAATCTTTGTTGAATGTAAGGGAGCAAATATATTATTACCCACGGCGTTTACACCTAACAGGGATAACCTAAACGACTATTATTATCCCATGACAAGAGGCATTAAAAAGATTGTACGATTTGTTATTTATAACCGCATGGGACAATTGGTTTTCGAAAGAAAAGATTTTTTACCAAATACTAAACAATCCGGATGGGATGGAAATATTCAGGGCATTCCACAAAGTTCCGGGGCATATATTTATGCTATTGAGGCGATCTGTGAAATAGGTGAAGTGATTTCTTCGAAAGGCAGTTTTCTAATCATCAGATAATATTCTGAGACCCATATTTATAAAAATACCGCCTGCAATACATAAGGCCCATTCTTTAAACCAACAACATTTAAATTTACTTTACTTCTAATAATTTAAAGAATTGATCCAATTGCGGCAAAATTACGATCCTTGTCCTTCTATTGGCCGATTTTCCTTCAGCAGTAGCATTATCGGCTATTGGTTTATACTCACCTCTGCCGGCAGCAACAATATTTGCCGGGTTTAAACCATATTGATTCTGTAAAACCCTCACTACGGATGTTGCTCGTTTTACACTAAGGTCCCAGTTGTCAAGCAACACTGTATTGCCTTTGAACATAACATTATCCGTATGACCTTCAACCATAAACTCAATATCGGGCTGATTCTTTAAAACAAGTGCTACTTTACCTAAAACTTCTTTGGCACGTTCGGCTATATCAAAGCTGCCACTTTTAAAAAGCAATTTATCTGAAATGTCAATATATACTACACCCTTATCAACTTTAATATTGATATCCTTGTCATCGAGGTTTCCAATAGCACCTTTTAAATTCATAACGAGGGCCATATTCAGGGAATCTTTTCGGCTAAGGGCCGACTGCAGATTTTGGATATAAGCATCTTTTGCTCCAATATTATCCAATGATTTTTTTATGCTCTCTGCCTGTGATCCGGAAATAACTGATAAATTTTCCAGTTGCTTTAAAGCCTGGTTATTATTGTCTTTTAAAAACCCAATTTGTTTTTTTAAATTATCGATCTCCGCATCCAGCAAGGATTTTTTTCGAACATATTCTGCAACACCGTCGTTACAGTTTTTAAGATCCTGTTGTAATAAAAGGTGCTGTGATTGAAGAGTCTCATACCGAACTTTTTCTTCTTTCATTACTTTTTTGCTGACACATGAGTTAAACAGTATAATGCCCAAAAAAGAAACAACGATAAACTTTTTATTGATCTTCATACTTGCAGATTATTTTAAGTTGCAAAACTATTAGAAATCAATTAAATAGTAACATAAAAAGGTGAGCATTTTGTTAATCTTATTGTCTAGAAAAAATTTTTGGAAAAAAATTTAAAATAAATTGATAAACGGTTCAACTAATTACGAAATAATTCATACATTGCCATACGAAAATAATCGTAATATGATCAAAACTAAGATATCAAAGCCGACTGAAAGTGAACTGGAGATACTTTCTATTTTGTGGGATAGAAAAAATGCTTCTGTAAGAACCGTACATGAAGAACTCAGCAAAACAAAAGATGCCGGATATACTACTACCTTAAAACTCATGCAGATCATGTTTGAAAAGAAACTGGTTACCAGGGATGATAGTAATAAATCGCACATATATGCCCCGGCTATTACCAGAGAAATAACTCAAAAGCAATTTTTAAACAGGATGATCAATGGTTTATTTGCAGGTTCTTCTACTGACCTCGTAATGCAGGCATTGGGTAATGCCAAAACCACCAATGCAGAACTAAATAAAATTCAACACCTGATTGATGAATTAAAATCAAAAAAATAATCAACCCGGTTTATGGAGCATTTTTCATACAGCATTTTATTAAGTTTATTGCATAGTCTCTGGCAAGCTGCACTATTGGTATGTTTATTTGCATTCATTGATATTTTTAACAAAAGGACCCATCCGATAGTAAAAAGAAATATATTATTTCTCTTTTTAGGTACACAGATTCTGACTACGTTTATTACATTTATTATTTATTATACCCGTTCATCTTTTTTTGATTTCACCAACTTAGTAAATAATATAGATACCCTGTTGATAATACAACCAATAATTATAAATGTTGCTCCCTGGCTCATGGCAGTTTATATTATTGTAATTACTGTTAAAACGATACGATTGATCTTGAAATGGAAACAATTTAAGAATAGCAGTTATTCCACCCGGATCAAACCACCCATTGATTTAAAGTTATTTTGTTTATTAAAAGCCAATGAATTGGGCATTCGCAGAAAAGTAATTCTGTGGTACAGCAGTACAATAAATACACCACTTACATTTGGATTCTTCAAACCAATTATATTATTGCCTGTTGCACTTGTAAACAATTTATCACTTTTAGAAACTGAATCATTGATCATTCATGAACTATCGCATATAAAAAGTAATGATTATTTTTTTAACTGGTTCCTGATCTTTAGTGAAACAGTATTTTTCTTTAATCCTTTTATCATTATAACGATTAACAGAATAAGATTGGAAAGAGAAAAAAATTGTGATGCCAAAGTTTTACAATTCAACTACACCTCACTTACTTATGCTGAAACCCTTTTAAAAGCAGCAAGATTTAAAACAACACCTGCACCCTTTTTTCTTGCAGCAGTTTTTAAAAATACCCAACTCATTCATAGGGTCCGATTCTTTACCAAAGAAAGTAACCTTAAATTTTATAAAAAAAATTATAGTATCATAGCTATATTACCGGTTCTTTTCATATTCTTCACATGCATTTATTTTGTGAATTTCATTAAAACAAACCGTGTGGAATACTTACAAATAAAAAATCAGCAAGCGGCTGCAGGAATCAATAATAAAAAAATCGCTGCGAGAACTTCTATGACAATGTTACCAGTGATCGATATGGAATATCCTGCAACAAAAATTAGCAATAATCCAACAGATATAAAAATAAATGATCCGGATATTGACTTAAATCAGGAAATAAAAAACCAACAGACCTCTTTTAAAGAATTTGCACTAACAGTTGCACTTCCTCAAGAAGAAATGAACAAAGAGGTTATTTTAAAAGAGGAGAATTCAGCTAGCGGAAAATCTATAACCAAAGCATACAGAATGCAATTGCTTAACGGTAAATGGAAAGCAAATTTATTGTGGTCAATAATTGAAACCAGGCCTTTATATGATAGCTTACCATACTCAAGGGATACAATCGGATTTTATAATCTTTCGCAATAAAGTGGTAAACTTTCTTATTTTTTTTAGGCTTAAACAGGTGCTAAATGAGTTTCAACAGAGCCGTACCAAATTCTATTCCTGTTAATACTTAATTCACACTGAGGTTTTGTTGTAGCAATTAGTTTTAAAAAAAAGACTTCCAATACATAACATTATTCAAAAAATATTACATAATCCTATTCATGCATACACAAAACAGGTGTAAGTGTGTGAAAAAGCAGGTCTTTGGTTTTACTTCTGCTGAACATTTTATCAACCAGATTATGTTTCTTGGGTATAATAACTATCCAATCCAGTTTTTGTTCTTTTGCAAACCAGTTAATACCTTCCGTTACATCATTTGATAAAATAGTTTGATATACCGGTTTGAATTCTTTTAGTAAACTATTGATGTATTTGCTTTCTTTGAATGTATCTTCAGAAACATCCGATTCATTGAAAATGATATTAAGTACAAATAGATCTGCATTAAAATCACGTACTAATTTTTTTAATGGTTCTACCGGTGTTGTTTCTATCACTTTTTCATAGTCACAGGCAAAACCTATCTTTCTTACTGGAACAAATGTTGCTTTTGGAGGCACAACCAATACCGGATATGTAAGTTGTTGTATAGTTCTGATGGTATTACTTCCCACTACAAGCTTTGCCAAAGCATTTTTTCCGGATAAACCCATCACTACCATATCGGTTTCAATTTCATTACAAATTGCAATAAGCCCGTCAGTTAGCGAATTATTTTCAGCTTTTGTATGAATATTTATTTTAGTTCGCAAAGCTGATTGAACCTTTTGCCTGAATTGCTCTAACTCATAGTCAGCAGCCTCCTGCATTTCACCTGTATTCACGTAAGGAAAGTCAAAACCCGAAACCGGAATGTTGATTTCGTACGCATGATAAAGCCACAGGTCCGCACCATAAAATGCAGCAAGGCTACCCGCAAAAACAGCGGCATTTTCACTTGTTTCTGAAAAATCAACGGGTGCAATAATTTTTTTCATGTTTGTTCTTTTTTATTAAACAATGATATTCAGCATTCATATTATTATCTATGATATTAGTCAGGGTTTAATATGATTTGAGTTTTAAAATGTAAAATAACTATATAAATGCTGTCATTATATTTATTGAAGTATTATTTAAGCTGCTGTTGAGGTTTATAAATTGTTAATTTATTTTTAATTTAAATTCTTACCTTGATACCGTATTGCCAGCCTTTTTAAACGCCGTAAATATTTTATAAATTTAAAAAAATATTCCATGACTAGAATTAAAAAAATTTCGATGACTCTAATGGCATTTAGCTCAGCCATTGTCCTTTTTTCCTGTAATAACGGTGAAAAGCAGGAAGAAAAAAAGGCTGATGAAACAGTTAAAACGGATACAGCAAAAATGGCAGAGCCGGCGGTGCCAGTATTTACTCCGTTTAAGATCGTTATGATCAAACATGCCGTGGCAGATTTTGATAAATGGAAAACTGCTTACCTGTCTCACGACTCTATGAGGATGGTTTACGGCATTACTCATTATCGGTTTGGCAGAGGGTTGGATAACCCTAATATGGTTGTTGTAATGGATAAAATTGCGAATGTTCAGAAAGCAAAAGATTTTTCTGCACTTCCTAATCTGAAAGAAGTCATGCAAAAAGGAGGTGTTAAAGGGAAACCTGAATTTTCAATTGCTGATGTTATCTGGAACGAAGATAAAAAGATCGACCAGGCTGAAAGGGTAATGATCTCACACAAGGTTAAAGATTTTGATGCATGGAAAAAAGTGTATGATGAAGAAGGTACGGCTAAAAGACTGGAAAATGGATTAATAGACAGGGGGCTTGCACGAGATGTGGATGATCCGAACAAGGTTTATATAGTATTTGCTATTTCAGATATGGCAAAAGCAAAAGCCAGGATTAACTCCGAAGAGCTTAAAAAACTGATGACGGATGCCGGTGTAGCTGGGCCACCTCAAATATTCTTTTATAAATTAGTTGATTGATCTTTTTTAATTTACAAAAAAATGATCTGCTGCTGCAACTTAAAAGTTGCAGCTTTTTTTAAAATGAATGAAGAAAACTCAGAAAAAAAAATGATGAGTATCATCATTTTCAAGGTGCCGTACTAATATCTTTGGGTAAAATTACAATATGAAAGTACCCGTTAATTATGTTACACCCGCAGAGGCGTTGTCAGTCATTCAATCCAATCATCGTGTATATATTCATGGAAGTGCCCACACGCCTACTTATCTGTTAAAGCACCTTTCACTGGAAGCTGCCCGTTTAAAGAATGTTGAAGTTGTATCTATCAGTGTATACGGCGATATATTTATTGACAAACCTCAATTCAGGAATAGTTTTAACATTAATTCACTGTTTGTTTCTGCCAGTATACGAAATGCTGTAAAAGAAGGATACGCTGATTATGTTCCGGTTTTTTTAAGTGAAATACCGGAACTCTTCCTTCAAAAAATATTGCCTATTGATGTGGCCATTGTTCAAGTATCAACACCGGATAAACATGGATACTGTTCTTTGGGTGTTTCTGTTGATGTTGCCCGCAGTGCCGTTAACACCGCTAAGGTTTTAATTGCGCAGGTAAACCCTAATGTTCCAAGAACACATGGCGATGGAATGATACACAGCAGCCGCTTTCATTCGTTGGTTTATTGCGAGGATGAATTGCATGAAGCTAATTTTGGTGAAAAAGTTGGCCTCAATGAGTTAAAGATAGGAGAATACATAGCAGAAATGATCGAAGACAGAAGTACCCTTCAAATGGGTATCGGAGCTATTCCCGATGCCGTTCTTCGTTGCCTGCTCAATCACAAAGACCTCGGGGTGCATACCGAAATGTGTTCTGATGGTATCATTGAGCTGGTTGAAAAAGATGTGGTCAATAATAAGTATAAGCATATTCATCCAAATAAAACAGTATCATCCTTCGCCCTGGGGTCAAAAAAATTATATAACTATGTGAATGACAATCCGGCATTTGCATTTCTCGATGTTAATTATGTAAATGATCCGCATGTGATTCGCCGGAATGATAAAATGATCTCTATAAACAGTGCCATTGAAATAGATATTACCGGGCAGGCCTGTGCAGATTCCATAGGTACATACCAGTTTTCAGGTGTAGGCGGTCAAATGGATTTCATGCGTGGAGCTGCATTAAGTAATGGTGGTAAACCAATAATAGCGATCCCGTCACGCACTGCTAAAAATGTTCCGCGTATTGTACCAACACTAAAACCAGGTGCAGGGGTGGTTACAACAAGGGCTCATATGCATTATGTGGTTACCGAATATGGGATAGCATACCTATTTGGAAAGAACTTACGTCAACGTGCAAAGGCATTGATCAATATATCCCACCCGGATGACAGAGAAATGCTGGAAAGGTCATGCTTTGAAAGGTTTAAACAGTTTTAGTATTTCTGAATTGATGTTCAGAAAAATTGAGTAGTAATGATTTCGAACTTTACTAATTTCAGTTTAAGTCAATCTGATTCTTTGCAATATCTGCTATAACAAGATATTTTATAAGGTAATATCCTATTATTGAAGTTGTTATTCAGGATTTAAAATTAAATCGGTTTCTGTTTTAAAAATGCTTACATTCACAATGTGATTAAAAGTTCTTACAACATTCAGTCCTTTTTAATGTCAATTTTATTTTTAATTCTCTTTAGCATTTAACCTACTCCTTGCTGCGGTTCTTTATCACAATTTTTTTTATTTATTAAAAATATTTTTATGAACATGTATGTATCAAACCTAAGTTTTAATACAAATGATGAAGTATTAAAAGAATTATTCGCAGCATTCGGAAACGTTTCATCAGCAAAAGTTATAACCGACAGGTTATCAGGTCAAAGCCGCGGGTTCGGATTTGTTGAAATGGATTCTGATACGGAAGCAAACGCTGCTATCAAAGGATTGGATAATAAAGAAGTTGAAGGGAGGGCTATGTCGGTATCTGTTGCAAGGGAAAAAACGCCAAGGTCAGATAATAAAAGATGGTAATGAATTGTTCATTATTGTACACTGCTTTTATCTTATTTAGTTAAAACCAGCTAAGAACATATCTCTCATCATTATAAATAATTTCAAGTGATTAAAGATACCATTGTTCAATTCGTTTGTTTTTTAACAAATCTTGAACTGGATGAATTTTCTCCGGAATGGGAACGTTATGGAGATCAATTAAAAAGTAAAAAAGCAGAACCTATTTTATTACAACAGGTATCTGTTAAAAAAAATAAATTCAGATATGTCTCTGCTCATATTTGGCCTGAACGTGATTTTCATTTTACTTTTATTAATGAAAGGCCATCAAAGTATTTTCCGGAAAATAAAGTCAGAATATTACAGGCAGGCGGTTATAAACCTTTACAAAATATAAAAAGAAAGTCAGCTTCGAATTCTGATTGCAGGATCATTGCTTTTGTAAGCCACAATGAAACGGATATAGATTTTTATATGCAGTTGCCGTTTTTTAACAACCTGAATATTTTCGAGGCTTTTTATGAAAGTTGTACATACGGCTATGTAATTGATTTTTTTGTTCCTGAAATAAATGCAAATGAATTATTACATCTGCTCAATCAACGATCCGGTTTAGAGACCGGAATTTACAAAGAATGTCTGGTACCACAGGATTGAACTTTAGTAATTATTTCGCAGGCCACTATTAAATCAATTTGTATTTACGAATTATCTGGTACAATAAAATAAGGTTTATGCTTCAAATTACTACTTCATTATCGCTGTATTTAACAGCTTTTAATTATGAAAATAAATAGCCCGTTTGACTTATTGATTGATAGTTTTCTTGAAAATGATTTTGGAGTTGACAGATGCTTTTTAACCACGGCTTTGGCTACTGGTTTGCAACAGAATATACTGCAATTACAAAAAGATCAATTAATGACTGCTGCCGGAATAGGAAAAGAATCAGTTAAAAATAGCAGTCAAAAAATTAGGGGAGATAAAATATTCTGGATGGATAAAAAACACCCGAATATTTATGAACAGGAATTTTTACATTTAATTGATAATTTTATTGAGTATCTAAACAGAACCTGTTATACCTGTATCAATGGTTATGAATTTCACTATGCGGTTTATGAAGAAGGAAGTTTTTATAAGCGGCACAAAGACCAGTTTAAAAATGATGACAATAGAAAATATTCACTGATCAATTATTTAAATGATGATTGGCTAGAAACAGACGGTGGTCAATTATTTGTTTATCCCAGTAAAGGGGTACAGAAAATTTTACCCCAATCACAAACATCCGTTTTTTTTAAAAGTGATGAAATGGAACATGAAGTAACGACTGCTAAACGGAGCAGGATGAGTATTACAGGTTGGTTGAAACGAGGGTAACTTATTGACGTGGATAATTCAACTATAAATATTCAATACCCAATATTCAATGTTCAATGTAAAAGAAAGATGCCAGTCAAATTGAAATTTGATAGTTGAGCAATGAATATTGAACATTTTATTTTACCGGCACAATACTTACCGCACATCCCCCACCCGGTGCCAATTTCAGGGTTAATACTGTTTTATTATCCACAACTTGTTTTGTTATTTTATATGCGGCAGGATTTGTTTCATAATGTGCATCATCTGCATCAGCATAAATAAAGGCATTGTATTTTTTTCCTGCATCAAGAAAGCTTAGGTCAACTGTTGCAGTTCTTGGGTTCTCATTGGTAATTGCACCTACAAACCATTTGTTGGTGCCCTTTGCTTTTCTTGCTTCGGTTATATATTCACCCGGTTCGGCCTCCAGATATTTACTATCATCCCAATCTACTGCAACATCTTTAATAAACTGAAATGCATCCATTTTCTTTTCATAACTCTCCGGCAGGTCAGCAGCCATTTGTAACGGGCTGCAGATTGTTACGTATAAAGCCAGCTGCTTAGCCAGTGTTGTATGAACGCTTTCTTTTTTACTTTTATCCCAATAATTTAATTCCAATTGAAAAATACCTGGTGTATAATCCATTGGCCCGCCCATGAACCGGGTAAAAGGTAAAATGGTTTCATGGCGTGGTTTATTACCCTCACTCCAGGCATTGAATTCCATTCCTCTGGCTGCCTCAGAAGCCAGCCAGTTAGGATAGGTGCGGCTTAAGCCGGTTGGACGTACAGGTTCATGTGCAGCAAGCATAATTTTATAAGATGCTGTTTTTTGAGCTACCCTAACATAATGATTCACCATCCATTGGCCATCGTGGTGTTCGCCCCTGGGAATGATATGACCCACATAACCTGTCTTAACTGCGTCATAGCCATTGGCTTTCATGAAGCGGTACGCAGTATCCATCTGCCTTTCATAATTGGTTACAGAAGCAGAAGTTTCATGATGCATGATCAGTTTTACTTTTTTAGATGCAGCATACCGGTGTAATTCTTTTACATTAAAATCAGGATACGGAGTTACAAAATCAAATACATTTTCTTTATACTGACCAAACCAGTCTTCCCAACCAACATTCCATCCTTCAACCAACACACCGGTGAAACCGTTCTTTGATGCGAAGTCAATATAACGCTTTACATTAGCCGTAGTTGCGCCATGCTTGCCGGTTGGTTTAAGATTGGCAGCATCAAAATTTGTTGCATTCTGGCTTCCGGCATAATCCCAGGTGGCTTTACCTACATGCATCTCCCACCATACGCCTACATATTTGGTTGGCTTGATCCAGCCTGGATCTTTGATCACGGAAGGGTCATTTAAATTCAAAATAGTATGCGAGGCAAGGATATCTGTTGCCTTGTCGGAAACAATGATTGTGCGCCACGGTGTCTTTGCCGGAGTTTGCAGATATGCTTTGTTGCCCAATGCATCTGGTACCAGCACGGAAGATAAATTATAATTGCTTTTATCAATGTGCAGGTTCATTGCCGGGTAATTCACCAATGCGGCTTCATGTATATTGATATACAGACCATCTTTAGATTTCAACATCAGTGGCGTTTGCACTGCATCTTTATCAAAGAATTGGTGTGCAAAAATACTGGCAGCATATTTCGGGTCTTCTCCGTTCACTTCATCCAGGTTGGTGACATTGGGACTGAATTCATTACTGTCATAATCGCCCGGGATCCAGAAAGCTTTGTGGTTGCCCGTCAGGTGAAATTCAGTATTTTCAGCTGATACAATAAAATGTTGCATATTTTTCTGCAACGGGAATTCATAACGGAATCCAACGCCATCATCAAATACTTTGAATACAATAACAAACTCAATGTCTTTATTTCCTTTTTTCAAAAGTTTTACGGAAAGCCTGTTATAATGATCACGTATTTCTTTTACATC